>CAZXOJ010000226.1:0-6899 GCA_964642325.1 uncultured Bacteroides sp.
TGGCAATCTCGATGTTTTCCTCAAGCTCAAGGATTTCACCAATCCCAACAATAATCGTACTAACGGGCAGGCTTAAAGTATAGCTCATTGCTTCTTTCATGTCGAGAATTCCGCCTTTATCAAAAATCCTGCCTCTTGCCGGGACCTTCATGCCAATGACACCCATCCTCTTCTCTACAGCAGTGGGGAGAACATTCTCAATGAAAGATCTGTAATATTTATCTGCAGCATTGATTGCCAGAAGAACAGTATCAAAAGGATAACGGTCAATAAGCTCTTTCATGGGGGTTGGACTATGATGGCCAGTTATACCAAGGAAACGTACAATCCCTTGATCCCTTGCCTCCTCAAATGCCTTCAGACAACCGTCATTAGAAAAGATCCGATCCAAATTTTCGGTTGCACCTATACTATGGATCTGCCATAGATCAATCTTATCTGTCTTCAGGTTATTCAATGACTTTTCCAGGTCACTCTTAGCTCCATCATAAGTCCTGGCGAAAGTTTTGGTAGCAAGAAACACTTCATCCCGTCGCGTTTCCATTACTTCCCCGATATATCTTTCGCTGGTACCCTTGTAATTTGGCCCCCCATAATATGCAGAAGTATCGATGTAATTGATCCCCAGATCTATCGCTCTATTAATGATCTCTATTGCCTCATCATCCTTAAATCGCTGTTCCAGGGTAGCCTGGCCGCCAAGACTATACATACTTACTTTCTCCCCGGTTTTACCAAGCGTACGACGTGGGATATCATAGATCATACCATCTTCTTCACAGCCTCCAAGTGACATCATATACGGGGCAAGTCCCAAAGCCGATGTGCCTGAAATCAGTTTCCGCAAGAATTTCCGGCGGCTTTCTTCATTGATTCGTGTCATAATATGTAGTTATTATTTATCTGATCATTCGAGCTATAAGGCATTTCCTTTGAGTTGTTCCAATTGGGTGGGCCCGAATGAAACATTTTGATCCGTATCCCATATTAGCTTGTCCTCATTATACTGAAACGTAAATTCTAACTCATGTGGTGTTTCAAAGTATATAATTTTTACATGGTATTTATCTGGGGATTCCCAGGCACCACTCACTGCAACTTCTTTAGATAAAAATCGGGAACTTATGAAAGATCCAAATTCCAAAGTCTCATAACCTATACTGAATGATTGCTCTTTCTCATCTATATTAATGGTTATTTCATCGGGTGAGGAATCAAAATTGAAAAAAATGGATTTTATGCCCAGGTTATTTGGTTCAATGATATAAGTTTTACCAGATATATTTGATGCATTGGGTGAGTTCTCTTCACCCTTGACAGTGCTGATCGCAAGCCCCTGCAACTTATCATTTAATAATTTCAATCCTTCATCATCCGGTGGCAATGTATTTTTCCCCATACCTGGCAACAAGTGTTCCCATACAATGTTCATTACTGCCTGCATATCGGATGAGCCCGAAGTAATGGCTAATACGGCATCCTGATCGGGCATAACAATGCAAAACTGACCGAAAGCCCCATCTCCCCTGTAAAAATTATGCCGGCACCTCCAGAACTGATAACCATAGCCCTGTTCCCAGTCACTATCTGGGTTGCTGCCATTTGAGGTTTGGAATGATGTCGCTTCCTCAACCCAGTCTTCTGAAACCAGTTGCTTTCCATTCCAATTACCCTTTTGAAGGTAAAGTTGCCCCAACTTCGATATGTCTTCGGTTTTCACACTTAATCCCCATCCACCTGCATTGATTCCATCCGGATCAGATTCCCAGGTTGGGTTCTCAATACCTAATGGTTCAAAAAGCCTAGGCTTCAGGTAGTCCAGCAATGTCATATCTGTGACTTTCTGAATGATAGCTGAAAGCATATATGTTGCACCGCTGTTATATACGAAATGGGTACCAGGTTTATGTTGTACTTCCAAAGTAAGAAAACCTTCTACCCATGTTTTACCTTCCCTCATCCCACGGCTTGTACCAGATTGGTGCCCAGAGTTCATTTTCAATAAATCCCTGATCCGCATAGCTTTCAGATTATCACTTGGATCATCTGGTGATTCATAAGGGAAGAAAGAAATGACTTGATCATCGATACTCAGCAATCCTTCATCCTGTGCTATTCCGATGGCGGTTGAGGTAAAACTCTTGCTGAGGGAATATAACATATGTGGGCTATCCGGATTAAAAGGTGCCCACCAGGCCTCTGTAACGATTTTTCCATGTCGCCTGAGCATAATACTGTGAATAGCATCTTTTTGCTCTCTTTCGAGTGCCTCTACAAAATCCAGGATGGCACCTGAGGAAATGCCCATTGCCTCCGGTGTGCTGTGGGCTCTATCAGTACTTTGTATTTCCTTTTCTGCAGGTGTACATGCTGATATTATTAATAATAAGGGCAACAGAAGTGTTGAAACGTGGATTTTCATTTTTGTTATATTTTATGGACTTGATTGAGTATTATACTAATCCGCCATGATCATTTAGGTAACTCCTCTTCGCAGATCCCGAACCATAAAAATGGAACCAGTCTCCTGCTTCATACGGACCGTATCTTTTATTGGAATTGAAATTGATCTTGCAGGATAGACGCCAATCTTATCGCACCACCAGTGAACATGCTGGATTTTAGAAATTTCTTCTGTCCATCCGAGAGGCAGTGCTTGCACAAATATAGTACAATTATGTCTGTTTTGGATTTACCTGACTAATTAAAAAGGTTGTATATTTATCATAATACCAGGTGTTCAAATGAAAGTAACAAAACTCAATCCAGTCAAGTCGATCATTATTCCCTGCTTCCTCTGCTCAGTTTTTTTTCTGCATATGCAGGTGTCGGCTCAAAAGTCACTTCGCGAAGCCATCAAACACGACAATTTTGAAGTCCGTGAAGAAATGGTACCTATGAGGGACGGCATAAAACTCTACACCCTGATCCTTATTCCAAAAAATGCTAATAAACCACTACCCATCATTTTTGAACGCACTCCTTATGATGCAACAGGGTTGCTGCGGGACTTTCCAACCTCAAGACTTGATGTAACACTTGGTCGGCATTACATGGGAGATGATTACATATATGTCGCCCAGGATATCCGGGGTCGATTCAAATCTGAAGGTGACTATCTCATGTATCGTGCACCACGAGGGGAATTCAATCCAACTGAAACCGATGAAACAACCGATGCTTGGGATGCCATAGACTGGCTTGTGAAAAACATTTCTTCGAATGAAAGGGTCTGCGTCTGGGGTACCTCCTACCCTGGCTGGCTTACGCTTGCAGCCATGCGTGATCCCCATCCGGCACTTGCTGCTGCCGTCCCATTTAATCCTGTCGTCGATGTCTGGAAGGCTGACGATTGGTTTCACTGGGGTGCCTTTCGGGGAACCTACGCATTCTCGTTCATCTATGAGATGGAATCCCGAACAGATGAGAATACCCCTTATCCTTACGAGAACCAGGACATTTATACCTGGACCCTGGGACTGGGAGCACTCGGAACAGCTCTCGGTGAACGCCTTGACGACAGGCATGAAATGTGGCCACGCCTTATGGAATCACCGAGCTATGGCCCATATTGGAGAGAGGTTGCCGCAGATCAATGGTTTGATTCACCTTCGCGCATCATTCCGGCACTGCACGTTCATGGGCTGTGGGATCAGGAAGATATTTATGGTTCACCTGCAATCTATGCAGCACTGGAAAAACATGATGCATTAAATCAATTGAATTTTTTTGTTGCGGGACCATGGTACCATGGCCAGCACTTTGAAGACGGCAGCAGGCTTGGCGCACTGAACTTCGATGAAAATACCTCAAAGCGGTTCAGAAAGGATGTACTGGAGCCATTTCTTCGCCGGTTCTTACACGATGATGCAGAGAAACAACTGTCACCGGTTACGGTGTTCGAGACAGGTTCGAACCGTTGGCGCAACTTTGACAAATGGCCCCCAACCAATGAACAAATCCAAATTTACCTACAACCTGAGGGAGGACTGTCATTTAATCCTCCAACAGCAGCCCAGTCCTTTACAGAGTATACATCCGATCCTGTAAAACCGGTACCCTACGAACCAAGGCCTAACTGGGGGATCGAATACAGCAATCCACCCGCCATCAAAGAGTGGCAACGATGGCTGGTTGAGGATCAACGCTTCGTCGATGGACGTCCTGATGTGGTTACCTGGGTGAGTGAACCACTTTCAGAACCACTAACTTTTCGCGGTCCGGTGACCGCCCAGCTGCTTGCCGAGACTACCGGAAGTGATGCTGATTGGGTAGTGAAGTTGATCGATGTATTCCCGGATGATGATCCATCGTTTGTAATGTCCGGTTATCAACTTATGGTAAGTGCTGACATTTTCCGTGGCCGCTACCGTGAAAATTACGACGAACCCAAACCTCTTGAGCCCAACAGGGTATTGGAATATACTATTCCACTCCCACACCTGAACCATACATTCATGCGCGGGCATCGCATAATGGTCCAGGTACAAAGCACCTGGTTCCCACTTTACGACCTGAATCCCCAGACATTTGTTCCAACGATCATGTCGGCTCCTCCGGATGCATACAAGGCACAGCAGCATCGCGTGCATCACGACGCAAAATACCCTTCCTATCTAAAAGTATATGTGGACGAATAACAGGTGAGCCAGCAAACCCAGACATCCAACCATTCCATATGTAACACCATGAAAATTCGAAACATATCCCAGTTTATTCTCATTTTCTTTTCAGCTACCATAATATCTATTTTGATACATGAAATAGGACATTGCATATTCTATTGGATACAGGGTATTCCAGCATCTTTGTCTTTAACCAAGGAATATCCACTCCAGGATATTACTGTACAAAATTATAGAATTGGTTCACTTGGGGGACCAGTGACAAATTTTATTCAGATAATCATCGTATTGATATTAATTAGAAAGTACCAGAATAATCGTATATCAAATATGGTCCTTGTATCCTTTCTCCTTGTAAATATTTATTACTTCATATTTCGCAGTTTGATCGCCATATTAAAGCGAGATGGAGGAGAACTGGAGGATGCAGCAAATTTGTTTGGACTTAATTATTGGATGTTTATTGTACTTTTTCTAACGGTTACAGTTATTAGCATGTGCATATGGATCAAACTGGAATCGATAAGGATAAACTTTACAAATATTTTTAGGTTTATTGGTCTGTTTATAACCTTTGTTGTTATTGTTATTATGCTGGAAACTGTTGACAAGAAATTATTCTGGTCTAAATTTCCAAAGATTGAAATTGATGATGGCAGGGTTTACCATGATCCCCAAAGATATTAGCATTAACTCAACCTCCAGTGGAAAGAGACTTTCAATGAAGATGTATTAATACAAAAAAAGTCAATCATGAAAAGTAAATCGTTCACACGAAGAGAATTTATAGCAGGCACAAGTGCAGCTGCCATTTCATTCTCCGTAATGAAACCAGAAGTTGTTTTCGGCTCCAATGCAAATTCCAAGATTAAACTCGGTATGATCGGATGCGGAGGAAGGGGTACTTGGATTGCTGATCTGTTTTTGCAGAACGGCAATTATGAAATTGTTGGGGCAGCAGACTATTTCAAAGATAAAGTCGATACATTTGGAGATAAGTTTCAAATTGGCGACAAGAACAGGTTTACCGGTCTCTCGGGATATAAAAGATTACTTGAAACATCAATTGATGCAGTTGTCATTGAAAGCCCTCCCTATTTTCATCCAGAACAGGCAGAAGTTGCTGTTGATGCAGGAAAACATGTATACCTGGGAAAACCCATTGCTGTTGATGTCCCAGGATGCAAAAGCATTGAAGAGAGCGGCAAAACTGCCACGCTGAAAAACCTATGCTATTTAGTTGATTTTCAAACGCGTGCCGACCAATTCTTTACCGAGGCCCTGAAACGTGTGCATGACGGTGCGCTGGGAACATTTGCCTTTGGGGAAGCAAGTTACCATGCTGGAAGTCCCTGGGAAAATCAACGGCCTTACCTTGATAGTGACCCTACCAATCCGGAGAACCAGTTAAGAGCCTGGGGAATGAGCAGAGCTCTTTCAGGTGATATCATTACGGAACAGAATATTCACACGCTTGATGTGATGAGCTGGATCATGAATGAGAAACCTGTTTATGCTGCAGGAACGGGTGGCCACAAAGTCAGAACAGATAAAGGTAGTAGCTGGGATCATTATTCACTTGTATACCAATATCCAAATAACGTGGGAATAACGTTCAGTTCCCGTCAGTTTAAGGGACATGGTACCACACCTGAAGGGATCAGAAACAGGATGTTTGGGTCTGAAGGAGTGCTCGAAACCCAATATGGCGGTAATGTAATAATAAAGGGCGACAACTATTATCGTGGAGGAAGATCACCAGGAATTTTCAAGGAGGGTGCTGTAACAAATATTGCTTCGTTCTATGAGAATATCACGAATGGTAATTATGAGAATATTACGGTCGAACCAAGTGTTACCAGCAATCTGGTGACCATTCTTGGAAGAACAGCTGCTTTGGAAGGTAGGCCCGTTTACTGGCATCAGTTAATGAAAGATGAGGAAAGGCTTGTGCCAAATTTAAAAGGATTACTAGACTAAATTTATACTTAAAATTTGCTATTTTAATACTGTAAAAATTTGCTGAAATGGACCGTAGAGAGATGTTGATAAAATCGGCAATGCTAGCCGGATCAATTTGCATATGCAGGAGTGCTTCTGCAGATGATCTACCTGAATCAACCTGCTGCATCACACCTGAAATTGAACAGGAGTGCCTGACCTTTAAAGAGAACAGCCTAATAATTGATCTGGATAAGACCTCTACCCTTCAAAAGATGGGTCAGGCCGTCTATGTTGATTACCCGCAAAAGGAAGCTAAAATGATTGTAGTTC
>CAZXOJ010000227.1:0-6858 GCA_964642325.1 uncultured Bacteroides sp.
ATTCCAGCCAGATTACGGTCTCGGATTGGTGGTATTCTTTTAACCATTCACGCCATTGCTCCCTTTTAGGCAGGTAGATTGAATCTATAGCTTGCATAAAATATGTATATCATTTTTGCATTAAGTCCAATATCTGTTCAAGTGGGATTGCCTTAACCTCCCTTCCATCCTTTCCGGTCATGGTTTTCGCCGCAAAGAGGGAATTGATAATGGCTTCTTCTGTGGCTTCAATAGCTGCCATAAATAATGGCGTCATGGCATCGTTCCGCAAAACCTTCTGAACCTGAAAAATGGTACTGTCGGAATACCGGACCAGGTTGTCTTCTGCTGTTGAACAGGCAATTACATAATCCCCGCTGCCATTAGAAGCGATCCCGCCAGTTTTTGCCAATCCCATGAACCCCCTTTTAGCCAGGCGTTTAAGGTTCCTTGCATCCAGGGGAGCATCTGTAATAACTACAATCATGCAGGAACCATCAGCATCTGAATCAATGAGATCTCTGTAGGGATATTTGTTAAGTTCCTTTCCAACAGGGACTCCGTCAATCTCCAGGACACCTCCGAAGTTTGTCTGAACCAGCACTCCTATGGTATAAGCTCCAAGGGACTCCGGGATCTTTCGGGAAGCTGTGCCTATTCCTCCTTTAAATCCGAAACAGACGGTCCCTGTCCCTGCACCTACATTGCCTTCTGTAACCGGACCGCCGGTAGCGTTCTGAATGGCTTCGATCACATGTTCTTCCCTTATATGTCTGCCCTGAATATCATTGAGCCGGCCATCATTGGTTTCCCCGACGATAGGATTCACAGACCTGACCTCTTCATTGCCTGGCTGTTGAAGGGTATAACTGATCAGTCCATTTGAAGCAGTGGGCACTGAGAGGGTATTCGTCAGTATTATGGGCGTTTCAATATTTCCCAGTTCTTCCACCTGGCTGTATCCGGTTAATTTCCCGAATCCATTCCCAATATATATGGCCGCAGGCACTTTTTGCTGGAAAATATTCCACGGATGAGGTAGAATGGCAGTTACTCCCGTTCTGATATCTTCTCCGTTTATCAGTGTTACATGTCCCACCTTTACTCCGTTAACATCAGTAATGGCATTGAACTTACCGGTCTTTAAAACCCCAATCTTTATGCCATGGTCCCTTGCTCTGACAGGGGACTGGCCAGTTGTGTTGAGTCCGCTGATAAGCAGTATTACGGGAATGATAATGAATCTCATTACAGGTTGATTTACAAAAGATTAATATATGTCCAGATCCTTACCCACCATAACCTTCCCTTCATAAGTGCCGGATATTTCATCAAGCAATTCCTCTTCGCTAGATCCCCAGAAAAGAATATGATAGAGTACTACCAGTCCCGGATCAGCGCGGCTGGCAATTCCTGCAAGTTCAAGGGTTGATGTATGATGTGCGGCATGATATGATTTCCAGGGTTCAGTTTTTTTTTCATAACCTGCCTGGGAGTATACCTCATGAACAAGGATATCTGCCCCGGACGCGTACTCAATGATCTTTTCGGAAGGAGCTGAATCGCCTGAAATCACGATGACCTTGTCAGGGGTTGTAAAGCGGAATCCCCAGGCATTTGGCCATGTACCATGTGGCACCCGGAATGCCTCAGCCTTGATTTGTTCATCCTGGTAGATGAGTCCCTCTTCTAATATTTCATGACAATTTACCCGCCATCCTTCATCATTGGCAGGTTCGCTACCATATAACCGGTACCTGATATCTTCGCTGTAAGCTTCCAGGATGTGTTCAGTCATCTCCCTGGTTCCGGCCGGACCGTAAACTTCAAGTGGTTTATCCCTGCCCATGACCCAAGGGGTTAGTATCAGGTCAGGGTAACCGGTGGTGTGATCCGAATGCAAATGGGTCAGAAAGGCCCGTTTGATAAGTTGCACATCCAATCCTTCTATATGGCCACCATATCGAGGAGATAGAGCAGCAGCCCTGCGGATCAAGCCCGGACCAAAATCCACTACATAGGGGACATCATTGACCACAATGGCCAATGCACAACCTGATTGTTCGGGTGATGGATTTGGGTTCCCCGTACCGAGCATCACCAGTTTCGTTACTTCAGAATCGGAATAATCCCGTTGGGCATATGTTCCTTGCAGGATTAGCAGGGTACATAACAAGATTGCTAATTGCTTGAATCTCATAAGGCTCAATTTTTTTCTCGCCAGTGCGATCCAGGGGTTTAATCAGGGATCATCTTTTGATCTCCAAATTTAAGCCAGAATTACTTGCCGACCAAACCATGCCTGAGGAGCCTTTTTTCATTAGTGCGGGCATCATTCAGGAAGAAGTAAGTTTCCAGGATCTTTCCGGTTTCCTTTGCATATAGGGTATTTATATACCTTGGATTTTGAATTCCTGGTTGATCTTGTGGCATGGTGACAGTACCTTTGTAATTGAGTGCTTCGAATGATCCGGCAGGGACAGTGATCATGCCGTACATTACTTCCATTTTATGAGTTAGGGTATAGAGAGTGTCCCCGCTTTGTATTTCCGTTTTACTTGCCAGGATTTCAAAAAAATTGTCTTCTGCAAATTTAATATTGCCATTGACATCCACCAGGTATCCTGAAGAATCCCTGAGCATGGCGATAGTGTTCCACTGGCTGCTGTTCCAAGGATAATTTGTCCCCTCAAAAACATAATACTTTGAACCGTTGATAAGGGTATCACCAGTGATAATGACACTATCAGTCCTGAACTGTGGGATAGCATGTCCATTCGTGTCGATCTGGTAGTGACCATAGATCCAGTATTTACCAATTTCCATCGGCGTATAGATGGATTCAGGTGACATCTCAGGACCCGGGGATTTCTGACAGGCAAAAAGCAGGGCCATCGCAAGGCCCAGAACAAACAGTTTTCTCATTTTCAGATTAGGTTTGGTTAAACAATAAATTTTGAAAAAGAGTAAAACTGTTTCTATATGTAATAGGTGTGAGGGTTCCTGTTTAAAAGAACGAATAACCTTGATCTTTATTTTGATTTTTTTCCCTGAGTATGTGTTACTTTTAAGGATTCAACTCATATTACATGGATCTATTAAATGACAACTGGTGTGTCATCATCCCGGTGGCAAACGAAGAACAGCATTTCTACCCCCTGATCTTTAGGTTGAAAGAAATGATGGACAGGCTTCAGAGCGGGAAGGTTTACCTGGTGGTGGATACGGTATCGGTAGATGATACCCGTAAACTATGCGAAAAGGTTAGTTTAGAAGATGATCGGATTGTTACTGTCTGGGCCCCGGAAAACAGGAATGTCGTAGATGCTTATATGAGGGGTTATATGGCAGCCCTTGAACATAACCATGAACTGATAATAGAAATGGATGCAGGCCTGTCACATGACCCCTATGCCTTGCCCATGTTTTTGAGGGTTCTGAATGAGGGCAATGAATGTGCTTTTGGCAGCCGGTTCATAAATGGAGGATCCATAGTAGACTCTCACATCAAAAGACGATTTCTTTCCAGGGCTGGTTCTCTGCTGGCAAATATCTGCCTGGGTACCAAACTCTGGGATATGACTTCAGGGTACCAGGGTTTCAACAAGGTAATAGTAGAGAAGTTTGTTAAGCTAGATCTCATGTCTAGCGGTCATTTTTACCAGACTGAGCTACGTTTCCTGCTTAAAAAAACCAGGTATATGGAAGTTCCCATTCATTATATGGCACCTTCACCCAGCGTTAATATAAACTCCATACTGAACTCACTGAAATGCCTGATCTTTTATACTTTTAAGAGGGTTTTCAACAGGGTGGACTATCTGAGGATCAAATAAGAAATCAATGGAAATTGCAGTTATTGGAGCAGGCATTTCAGGTTTATCCGCTGCCAGGATGCTGGAGGAAAGAGGGCACACAGTAACCATTTTTGAGGGTTCGGGAAAGCCGGGTGGATTGATCAGGTGTGATATTGTCTCAGGCGGATTATTTCACCGGGTGGGCGGCCACATATTCAATACAAGGATAGATAGGGTGGCCAGATGGTTCTGGTCAAAATTTGATCGGGATAAAGAATTTATCAAAGCCAGAAGAAATGCGAAGATCTTAATTGACGGCCAACTGGTTGGATACCCTGTTGAAAACCATCTTTATGAGTTGGCTCCGGAAAAGGTGAAGCGTATAGTCCGTGAATTATTGATACTTGAAGGCAAGGGATATAAGGCCCCGTTTTCATATATTAATTTTGAGGAATTTCTGGTTGGGAATTTTGGGGAAACACTCTATCAGGTCTACTTCAGGCCCTATAACCAGAAAATATGGCGTACAGATCTGGACGAAATATCCCTGGAATGGCTTGATGGCAAATTACCTATGCCAAATTACAATGATATTATTACAAAAAATATCACCCGGGAGGTTGAAACGGATATGGTTCACAGTACTTTTTATTATCCCTTCACAGGAGGCTCTCAATTCCTCGCTGACCGGCTGGCAGAAAACCTCGATATAAGGTATGGTACCAGGATTGAACATATTGAAACAGCTGAAAACCGGGTAAGGATTAAAGGCAGTATCTATGATGGTATGATCTATACCGGTGATATTAGGTTATTGTACAAGTTGCTGGATGTCAGGGATGATGAGCTGATTTCATCCCTGAAATCAGTCAACAACCTGCGTTCCAATGGTACCAGTAACCTGTTTTGCGAGACGGATGATACTGATATTTCCTGGCTTTATCTTCCAGACCCTTCTACCAGGGCCCATAGGATTATTTATACAGGGAATTTCAGTCCGAGCAATAATCCACCCAATGGCCGTAAAACCTGTACGGTCGAGTTTTCAGGAGAAGTCTCACAGGAGGATATGGTAAAGGATGTCGAGGGACTGCCAGGAAACCTGAAAGTACTTGACATGAACTATGAGCCCAATTCATATGTCATCCAGACCAGCGGGGTGCGTGAGAAAATTGATCATGCCCGGTCAAGACTAAGGAAATACAAAATATTTCCTATCGGACGCTTTGCGGAATGGGAATATTTCAATATGGATAAGGCTATAGAATCTGCGATGAACTGTGTGGAGTCTTATTTCTGATCACTGCCCTGGTAGTAAAGTTTCTTTCCCCTCGTTACTCCCCAGAATTCGAGCATTTCGGCATTTAAGCTGGAACTTCCATAATCACGTATGGGTTCCCAACCCATGACCGTACAATCATCTTTCAGCCCTGTTACTTCCTGGATTGATTTACTCAGGGTAATCAATGCTTCTCTTTCACAATCATTTCTGTCCAGCGGGGTAATATCAGCTCTTGAAAAGATCATGATAAATACTGCCAATGCGGCATACCAGGCTAATTTGTACCTGGATTGAACCTGTTTGATGATGTAATAGGAAGATAATGCATAGAAGTATATAAGTGCCAGTGTCACCGGTCCAAATGTATCTCTCCTGATAGTGTACGGGCGATAGTGTTTGTAACCGCCCAGAGGCAGCAGCAATAGATATATTGCACTCAGTATTAACATCCATTTTAAGACCTGCATTACCCAATTTCGTTCGGCACTTTCTTTTTGCTTAAATATGATAAAAACGTTTAGTGCTGTAAACATAAAGAGGACAAGGTATCCTGGTTTGGAGGTAAGTTGGTAATATAATCCTTTTGGTAATCCCAGGTAACGATCTAATATTGAAAGCATGTCTTCAGGGGTAGATATATTGTTTCTCCCAATAAACAAGGAGTATAAGCTGAGTACTAAAAAGGTCCCGAAATAAAGTAAGTATTCCCTGGGTATATGACTAAGGGCTTCCAATGATCTTTCTGCCAGGGTCGATTGCTGGCTTCGGACGAAACCACCCCACCATTTATGAATCAATAAACCCGAGCACAGTATCAAAACCAGGCCTGGAACAAGTGGGCCATTTAGAGAAAGTATAATGGCCAGCATGATCAATAATATACCGGGGACCAGCTTCAGTTTAATCGTTTTTTGAGCAAATGATGCATTGTAAAATGGAGCGAAAAACATCATGAGTAATCCAAGTGGCAGTGCATAAAACATCGCATAAGTTATGGATCTGTCTATAATCCCCATATCTAGGTAAAAATAACCTGTGACCTGTATCATAGGTGTTACCAGGAATGCTGCAATGATAAACTCGCGGCTAAGAATGTTTTTCGATCCGCTGATGAGAGATGCCAGCATCCAGATGATCAGCACCTGTATCATTATTTTCATGATGGCTGAGGCCAGGTAGATGCTGGTAACAGGATCAACCATATATTGTAACAGGAAGGGGATGGTTTTGTAGTATTTAGACATAAACCAGTGTGCAAAAAAGCGATTTGGGTCCTTGTATTCCTGGTCATTGAAAAGGACATTGAGTCCAAGCGGGTCTTCCATCAAAGGCTGACAGGCTTCTGATGGCATAATAATGCCGCTCATATCTCCATCCAGGGGTTCATGATAATGCTGTAGGAATGAATAAGTGGTATCCAATAGCAGGAATGCTAACAGAATCAGATGAAAATAGCGATATCTCATAAGAGAAAAATTTAATAGGTCTATCTTGGGGGTAAAGGCCAGCCGATCAAAAGTAAGGATATGGGCTGTAAATCAGGAATATTTTTTCTTAATTTTGCGGACTATAGGAGACTAGTTTTATGAATTACACCCAGCTCTTTATTCAATTTTTGCAGGCCTGTATTACCCCAGTGGCCCTGATCTCAGGAGTTGGCCTATTGTTGCTGACCATAACAAACCGGCTTGGCAGAACCATTGACCGTACAAGGCAGTTAGTTCGGGAATTAGGTGATATCGGGACAAGCCATAAAACAGAAAAAGAATATGAGATAAAAATCCTCTACCAGCGTAGCAG
>CAZXOJ010000228.1:0-6828 GCA_964642325.1 uncultured Bacteroides sp.
AATCTACCCGCGAAAAGGAAAAAGCGGAAGCTATTGTAAACCATATTAAGAAATATGGGCTCAAGGTAAAAGATCTGTCAGTTTCAGTGGATGATGAAACTGTGACCCTTGGTGGCGAAGTTTCGAGTATTCTCGAAAAAAACAAAGTAGTAGTTGCAGCCGGGAATGTTGATGGGATAAGTGGCGTAAATGACAACCTGGTTTTGAATGTTCCGGAGCCAGTTGTTGTAAAGCCCGAAAAACAATTTTATACTGTTGTAAAGGGTGATTACTTGTCAAAAATTTCAAAACGGGTATATGGCGATGCAATGAAATACAATGTTATTTTTGAAGCAAATAGACCGATGCTAACTGATCCTAATAAAATTTATCCCGGTCAGGTACTGGTTATTCCACCAATTGAGGATTAAAAAAGTATATTTCACTGCCAACAATAATATCCGAACAATTCTTCTCATAGACTTCCCATAAAATGGCCAGGTTTTTGTCACATATGTCATGAGATAAATTATTGATAATATAGTTTAGCACCGCTAATTGATCCAAAGATGACCTTAATCCGGGGAGCAGGAATGAAGATATACAGTATCAAAGTTTTGATAGCTGCCTTGTCCCTGGCGTTCATATCTGTCTCATTATCAGCTCAGATAAATGTCCGGAACTACTCCATCAGGGGCCGGCAACACCTGATGAACAATGAATATACCGAGGCCATCAGGTTATTTAATCAAATCATCTATTATAAACCAGACCATGCTGATTCCTATTTTTACAGGGGATTGGCCAAGTACCAATTATCAGATTATTCAGGAGCGGAAAGGGATTTCACCCGGTCCATTGAACTAAAGTCATACAAGACGGAAGCCATGTATTACCGAGCTGTGGTCAATATTGAGAAAGGAAATAAAGTTAAAGCTCTCAAGGACCTGATCGATGCTATTGAACTGGACGACAGGCATCCGGAGTATTTCCTGACCAGGGGATGGCTTCATGCTGAATTCGGTGACACCCTGGGTGCGATATCGGATTACCAGGCTGCCATAAGACTTGATGAGTACATGGACAATGCTTACCTGAACCTAAGCATCATTTATATGTTGCAGAAAAAATACGAAGATGCTTTAATCAATTGCAACAAAGCCTCAGAGATAAAGCCCAGGAACCTGTCATGCAATCTTACAAGGGGGAACATATACCACTATAGCAAGCGATTCCGTGAAGCGATAGGTGAATACAAAACTGTGATCAAGGGGGACTCAACCAATGTGAGGGCACATTTTTTCCTGGCCATAAGTTACCAGGATGTACGAAATTATGATTCAGCCATCATTGAATACAACAAAGCCCTGGTATTAAATCCCAATAATTCAATATGTTATTACAACAGGGGTATCCTGTACCTTGATCTTGAAAAATACAATGATGCCCTGATGGATTTTGACAATGTGATTCAACTTAATCCGCGAAATATTTATTCTTATTACCTGAGGGGGCTCATCAAATCCAACCTCGAGGATTTCCCGGGAGCCGAAGAGGATTTCACTACGGCCATTGATCTGTATCCCAAGCTGATAAATGCTTACAGGAGCAGGGCTTACACCAGGATGGCCCAGAATAACCAACGGGGATATGATGAAGACCAACGTATCATCGACAGCCTGACGAAAATTGAGGTCCCCGAACATGAAACCGATGAATTAAGTTACCTCCAGACAATTACGGATTTCAACAATGATTTCACGTCCATCAGCAATGTCATTGAATCTAAAGTCCAGTATGCAGATAAGGAGATACGGATGATCCCTGTGTTCCATATTGCGGTGAAACAGGATTGGGATCAGTACGGCAGTAGTAGGTTTAGTGGCTTGGCCACACTGGACCAGCTGAGTGAAAAAAATATCTATTTTAAAGTTGATAATTACAATTATGGGATAGTTGATGAGCGCGTTGTATCCGGACTCGCATACAAGTTTGATTCCGTACTAAGGATAACCGAAACAGATAAGGAGTATTTCCTTGTCAAAAGCCTCCTGTTGGGATGGCAGATGAAATACCGGGATGCCATAAAGATCATCAATCAAGCGGAAACGGATATTTCAGATAATCACCTCACCTATTTTATTCGCGGAAACCATCAGTTTGCCATTGGGGAAATTATTTATTCCATTGAAAACCAGGAAATCTTTTTAGTCAGTCAGTCTGATCCATCATCAGATGAGGGCCAGCAGGATGTCATACATGAATACTATCATCTTGCCATTGAAGATTATAACCGGGCTATTGAGTTGGACCCTGAATTCATATATGCAAGGTTTAACAGGGCTTATGTAAACAGCCTGGCTGAAAATTACCAGGCAGCCATAGAAGAATATACCTACTGCCTGGAGAAGGAGGAAAACTTCGCCCAGGCTTATTATAACAGGGGACTTCTTCACATATTCATGGAAAATCCTGCAGCGGGTTGTGTTGACCTGAGCAAGGCAGGAGAGCTGGGCATACAGAGCGCTTACCAGGTAATTTATAAATTTTGCAATAATTAATAAGCCGGTTCTGAAACCACAAGAATCTAAATTAAATCTAAATATCCGATGACATTCCGGGAGGAGACCGGATCTGAAACAGGTGAAATCCACCACTTACGCCATGGGGCCCTCAAAATTTTCTCTTTCATTCTAATTCTATTCTAAGCAATTTCAGCATTACAGGTATTATATTCTGTAAATTTAACCTGCTGGCATTCAAGACATAGAGAAATGGAAAGAGAATTACTATGTCAAAATTTCTGATTGAAGTCCCACATGATGCATCTGAAAAAGCATGCATAGCGGCTGTTAAAATTTTTCACGAAACAGGTTCACACTTCCTGGCTAATGCTGATTGGGGTTGCCATGATGGTGACCATAAAGCATGGATGCTGGTTGAAGTAGATACCAAGGATCAGGCAAGGATGATCATCCCCTCTGCCTTCAGGTCAGAGGCTAAGATTATTGAATTACATCAATTTACTAAGGAAGAGATGGAGGAGTATTTACATCATTGATCAGTCAATATAGCTGTACTCTTCTTCGAGGTTTAGTGCTTGCCGGGCCACTTCATTTGGTCTGGGATTAAAATCCTTTTCAGCATAATAGGGTGCTCCCAGCCATTTCATTTCTCCTCCTAATTCACGGGGATCACCATTTTCCTGTAAGTATTGTGTAAGTTTGTCTGAAAGCATTTTACTGATGTCACTATACGCTGCATCCTCGGCAATATTGATCATTTGATAAGGATCTTTTGTCAGATCATATAATTCTTCAGCTGGGCGCTTTGCAAAAGCCAGGCCGAAAAAGTTTCTTTCACCCTCCGTATCTTTGTTCTTAAGTATATGCAATTTTGTAGGGCTGGGGTAATGTAGCATATGGGCGTCCACATCTCCATAGAGTGGTGGTTCACCTGCAGGCCAGCTATCGGGTTCATAATTCCGGATGTATAGAAAATCTTTGGTCCGGATAGAACGGGCCCCATAACCAGTCCCCCCTTGTCGGACAAAAGCATGCCTTTCGCGGGCTGCCACAATGAAATCCCTTTTTTTATCGATAATGCCTTCCGCCTCCGATTCCAGAATATTGACGAAACTCCTGGCATTCATATAGTCCGGGATGGGTAATCCAGCCAGTTCCAGAAATGTAGGGGCAAAATCATTCAGGCTGATAAAATCATCGATCACCCTGCCACCTGAATATCTCTCCGGCATGGAAATGACCAATGGTATCCTTGTCCCAAAATCATACAGGTTCGCAAGTCCCCTGGGCATCTGCCAGCCATTATCGCTGCAGACGATTACCAGGGTATTCTCCAGTTGTCCCATTTCCTTGAGCAGCTGAATGTAGGAAGCAACATCCCTGTCGAAGTTTTGTATCTCCTCATAATAATCTCCAATATCTTTTCTCACTTCATCTATATCCGGAAGGTAGGGTGGAACTGGGATCTCTTCAGGATCTATACCAGTTTTTTCCCAACCACCAACTTTGTATGGCCTGTGCGGATCACGGGAGCTATACCAATAACAGAATGGCTGTTCTTTTTCTTTTTCGTTATAAAACTCTTCAAATGAATTAAAACGTTCGCCCGCGGGATTTCGACCTCGGCCGCCTGCCTCATAATCACCTGGTCCCCATCCTTTCCCTTCATGTCCTACGAGATATCCCGATTCTTCGAGCATATCGGTATAAACTTTGAATTTTGCCGGGAGAGTCCCCCAGAGATTTGCCCCTTCTTCCAGCCTCCAGATGTCCTGTCCTGTTAACATGGATGCACGAGCTGGCGTACACGAAGGAGCAGAACAATAAGCATTGGTAAAACGTATGCCACTTTCTGACAATTGATCAATGTTTGGTGTTTTAATTACCGGATCCCCATAGCAGCCCAGATGATTCCAGGAGTGGTTGTCAGACATTAAAATGAGGATGTTAGGTCTTGACTTTTCAATGTTCTTTTCAGAGCTACAGCCCCAGATCAGCAATAAAACCATTATTAAGGGCAGGATGGAATATTTCATTCGTTTCATAAAGATCTATTTTTTGATTCCGATTAGTTCTCTCAGGTTTACTGTTTTATTATTTATGATAGGTTTTGCCCAAAAGGCCACGCTTAGGATGTATCCCAGTGTAATAAAAAGGAATACCATTGCCATCCTTAGCCCGATAAGGTCTCCGAGCCAGCCAATAATCAAAGGGACAAGTGCCCCTCCAAATATCCCTGAACAGAGTATACCGGCAAAGGACCCATGGTGCGTCTTTTCAGAATTCAAAGCTAGTGAGAAAATGATCCCCCACATCATCGAAATCAGGAACCCTGTGGCAGGAAATGCATACAATGATATTTCAGCCGGACCAAACAGGGCCATGAGTAAAGCAATCATGGTTAATATGGCGAAAATTTTTAGGATAAGTTTAGAATCCATCAGTTTAAGCAATAACAGGCCGGTAAGGCAGCCCAGGGTCATCAATCCCCAGAACCAGGATATGGCAGCGGCTCCCTGGCCCTGCGGGTCAATACCATGATATGTGTTCAGAAATTTACTCATCCAGTTGGCGATACCCTGTTCAGTTCCCACATAGGCCATTATCCCCAAAAAAAACAGTACCACATGCCTTTTTTTGAAAAGGTCAATATAAGTTTGAACAGCACCCGTTTTTTCCTCTTCTTTTAATTCCACTGCCGGGAGTTTCACTAATCTAATAATCAAGAGCATGATCAACAAGACGAAAGCAAATATCCAGTATAATGAGCTCCATGGTAAGTTTTCCGGGATCAGCCTGCTGAGTGAATGGATAAATAAATTACCCTGCCCGTCATAGTTGGTCAGCTCACGCATCAGGTAGGTAAATAAATGGGGACTGATAAAAGAGGCTGCTCCGAATACCAGTTGCGCCATGACTGAAAAGAATGCATAATTCTCTTCCCCTCCGGCTTCCCGCATTAAAGGATTAATAATTACCTGCAACATGGCCATCCCAGCGCCAATAATAAACAAAGACGATAATGCCATTTCATATACAGGGAAAAGGGCAAATAATAATGAACCCGTAAAAGTCAATCCAAATGCAATGAGCATGGAAAATTTCTCGCCTAGTTTTTCGACCATCATCCCTGCCGGGATAGACATGACCCCATAAGCCAGGAAAAAAGAAAATGGCAGGAAGGCCGCCATTGTCAAACTCAGCTGATAATTCTCGATGATGGTGGGCATCAGGGGCCCAAGGATATTGGTAACGAATGAAATAACAAAGAAGATGACCAGGATCAGTAAAACGATAAAATTGCTGCGCCGCATAATGTATGTTTATAAGATTATAAATTATTGGGTTCCACCCAGATGGGACTTGACCAGGCCAAACTGCCATTTGCCTGTGTTACCCGGACATAATACCAATCTGTAGTTTCGGTATCATGTTGGTCTCTGAACTCGAATGCTGTTTGGTAATTTTCATTGAAAACAATCCTGTGTATCATGATAGATTCAGAAGGGAAATCTCCCGTAAAAGTAATGTCACTGGATGCTGCCAACTCTCCTAAAGTTTTGTTAAGCTGCATATTGCCCGGTCGGCTTAATGACAGATCCAGTTCAGTTTCGGGTGACCCCTGGATCTCCAGAATAACACTATTGGTAGCTCGCTCCTCATAAGCCTGTTTGCGGGAAGTATAGGATTTGAACTGACAGAGATGATCATCCAGCCTGGTAATTTTATTTCTCCGGTCTTCATCATATGGGCCGGATTGAAAACAAGGAGTAGCTGAGACTATTTTACCCCCTGTAACATTCACCTTAAATTCCCAATCCGTAACACGTTCCAAATTAAAGAAATCCCACGGTCCCCAGCCAAATTCTATTCGGCAGAGTATGGGTTTGTCCCAGCTTGATCTACTTGTATCCTCATCGACAGGATGATTTCGATAAATAACTTTATTGTTGCGTAATACTTCCACCCGGTCAATCACATCCTGGCCTTTCACCTTTACAAAAATATTCCTGGATGATACTGACGGGAGGGTCTCTCCCATCCAGTGCCCGTTCAATCTAAAATCCAACTCAATCCTGTCAGCACTAACCGCATAGGTGCGTCGTGCTTTGATCGCTTCCATAATGGATTCCCGGGTAAGTGTATCTGCGTGTACAGCGACAAGCCCTTCACCATAGGCTCCGGGATATCCAAGGTGGTCATCTGTACTTACTACCAGTCCAACCTGGTGTCCCATGTTCAACAGATACTGTATGGTATTTTTAGTATACCGGCCACCACAGATCTGGATTCTTTAGTATCAATTTCTGGAAATCATCAGGTC
>CAZXOJ010000229.1:0-6787 GCA_964642325.1 uncultured Bacteroides sp.
ATTATCTCACGCAAGCCATTTATCGAGCCAACGATATGAATCTTTTCTAACATCTAACGGAAAATCATGGCCCCCATCGTCTTGCACACATATGAACCGGTCCGGCACACCCAGGAGTTCATAAACCTTTGAAACCTGGTTCAAGGCCTTGTCAACTGTCTGGTTCCATTTCCCAAAATCATCGTTATTACGCGTGGATGAAGGATAATAAACCCCATCATTTTTAGCTGAATAATTGAACAAAGGACGTGGAGCGCAAAGTGCCATAATCTCGTGCATATCACATGGTATCATACCTGTTCGAATGTAATCTCTGCAGATCGGATTGAAGTGGACAAACCAGTCGTTTCGGGCAAATTGATAAGGGTTGTTACTCCCACCCATGGGACTAAATCCGCAGGATGATACTGCTGCTTTGATCCTCAGATCGAAAGCCTGAAGAAAATACGAATTGTAACCGCCCAGTGAATGTCCGATACATCCCAGCCTGCTTGAGTTCACAATGTCAAGACTACACAGGAAATCCACTCCTTTTTTGTGGTCATATATCATTTTATCCATTGCTGACCACTGTGGGTACGTATTATAGAATTCATTGGTGTAATAAGAATCAAAACCCGGATAAACACGCTCTCCGGCAGAAATTACATCAATGGCTAATACTACGTATCCCCGTTGCGCCAACTCCATTCCGTAGCAACGGCCTTCTTTGGGTGTCAGTCCCACTGTCTGACTCGCTCCGGGACCGGTGCTGTGCAAAGCAATAATACCCGGGCGTGGCGATGAAGCAACAGTGTTATTGGGAATAAGCAAATATCCTTTTATCGTATCACCTGTTCCGCTTGGGAATTGTACTTTCATCTCCTTATAACCATCGCGCTGAATCTCTGAAAGAGTTTCTGAAATAACAGGATCTTTGCTTACCTGTGGCGCCTCACCCAATATTTGTTTGGCACGTTGAAGAATTGAGATCCTTTTACCTTCCCAACTCTCTTTGTCACAAATCGAGGCCTTTACCAAACCGTGGCCATATTTATTACCCTCTTGAATATAATCGGTAAGGATATCGTTAAGCGGTATTGGTCCTGGGGCTTCAATTCCACCTGCCGGATTATCCGCACCATAAACTGAAGCTTTGCCAAAAACACTAATCCCGGCCGCTGCTATACCACTTTTAACAAAATTGCGACGTGAAAACATTTTCTTATTTGCCATACTTTTCTCCTTCTTTTAATGTGCCGTTTTATACAAGGTTATATGGCTTGTCGGAAACTTGAAAATTGAGGGTGGCAAAAGGGGTAATCTCAGAATTATTATTTAACATTGTACAAAGGGGCTATTGTTGTCATCACCTTGAATTTACTGACTATTCAGCAAATCAAGGAACAAATCCCCATTTATTATGAATAATTCAGGCTAAAAAATCTGTTTTACCCGGGCACTAGTCCTACTAAAATGAAACTTGACAGAAGATCTTTCATCCGTTCCATAGCCTTAGCCGGGTCAGGGCTTGTGCTGAACCCGATGAAGGTCATGTCAAAACAGGCTGGAACTGCGGGCAAGCTTTTTTGTGTTCACCCCTTCGTGCAGGATAACCCTGATGCGGTCTTCATCATGAAAACGAATGTTGATGTAAAGACGAATGCTGCAGCCATGAAGGAAGCCGGGCTCAAATTTGCAGATTCTGTACTTGGACTTACCGAAGACCAGGAGCTGGGTGTTCCTCTTAACCATAAGTTTGTTTTCAAACCCAACCTTACTTGCAGGGGACGAGGCCATAGTATGTACACTATTGAGCGTTCCATGGGTATAGTCACAGATTCGAATTTTATGGAAGGTGTGGTTGAAAGCATGCAGGAACTTGGTATTCCAGCTAACCAGATGTACATGAGGGAAGTAAATTGCGCCGGGGACCTGGAAGATGGTGGATATGTTAGCATGGCCAATAGAACAGGCATAGACCTGGCCGGAATAGGGACACCCTTCTATGATCTGCCACCTGATCAGATTCAATGGGTTGATGTTCCTGATGGTGTATATTTCAAAAGGATACCTTACCTCTGGCCGGTCAATTCCCCGGATTCCTGGTTGATGAATGTTGCCAAGCTGAAAGCGCATGGCATGGGTCTTACCCTCAGCGCCAAGAATATTCAGGGAACCATCGCCATGAAATACCAGGCACATTGCAACCAGTATGGAGATCATCTTGATATCGTAAAAAATGATTATCACCCCGATACCTTCAACAATATACTGGCCAACTACAACCAGCGCCTGGCAGAAGGTGTTCCACGCTGGGACAGGCCTGGAAGCAATGGCGGAATCTGGCAGGAAACCTGGGGGACAAGGTGCCTGGACAATAATTCCGCGACCAATGTGGGTCTCCAGGTTATTGAAGGCATTTATGGAAGAGATGGCGATTTTATGGATGGCCCAAGTGCGCAAGGTATTGCAACCGACTATATGTGCAACTACATTATTTTCGGAATGAATGCTTTCTATACAGATATCATCGGACACTGGCTTGGGGGACATGAACCTGGGAATTTCGGGCTCTTCCATATGGCAAAAGACCGTGGCATGATCAACCATTTCAATCCCTCCAACATACCTCTTTACGACTGGGATACCGAAACCGGTGCCACCCTTGCAGAGCTTAAAGATTATCAGCGAACTCCATTAAAAACATACTACTTGCAGAAGGACTATGACGGGGGAACAGAGTCCAAATGGCACCTGGTCAATGAGGCATATGATTATACGGCTGTCAGCACTCCCTCCATGAAAGCTGCCGATCTGCATTTCAGCCTGGGTGAAAACTTTCCCAACCCTGGGAAGTGGAAAACAACCATACCCTTCAGTATACGCCGACCAGGACATGTCTATATCGAGGTGATCAATCCCCTTGGAATGGTGGTTGATATACTGGAGGACCGCCGGCTGGCGGCGGGAAGCCATATGGTCAATTGGCAGTGTATGAATAAACCTGCCGGATTATACCTTTACCGTATGCGCTTCGAGAAAGGCAGCCAGGTTGGCAAAATACTGGTTTATCACTAGATGCGGGATCAAACTTCTGATCAGTCCGGGATTCCGGATTAATGCCTTCGTCCCGGTTTAAGTGCGTTCATCTAACCTACTTATCAGCATCCGTATTTTACCATTAGGATCCGGAGGTATACGGTCAACAAAATCAACAATGTATTCTATTCCCTCATCCCGCAAATTTTTACGCATCTCAGCTATGATAGAACTCTCTAAATCTGCTTTGCCTACTTTTTCTTCCTTGGCTACCACAATACGGATAAGGTCATAATCTTCCTGGATTACGCGAAATTGCTTAATGTCATGTCGCCATTTATCCATTATGATGGCAATTATATTCACTGGAACAATTTTTCCATCGGCAAATTTAATCTTGTCATCCTGACGTCCTCCAATCTTATTAATTACCGGAAGCCCGTTTATTATTTCTATATCCAGCATGTCACGCAGGTTATATCTGATCATCGGGAATGATCTAATAAAAAGGTTTGTTAAAAGGGCGTTACCATAGTTTGTATCCTGACCGTTTTCATCGATGACCTCAATGATATCTGTTGTATCGCACATGTGAAAATAATTCTCACCCTTTATCTGGTAGGCCATGATAGCTACTTCCAGAGCCCCGTAGATCTCCATAATACAATTTGGCCCGAAGCACTTTTCCAGAACAGACAAGGAGGGGCCATCCATTTTTTCTGCAAATGAAACACAAAGGTATGGTTGAGGTAATTTAATATTGTTCTCATTGCAATGCATAGCCAGTTGGACGAGAAAAGTCTTATTACCATATATAACGGATGGTTTGGCTTTTAAAAATAGCTCAACCTGATTTTCAAGTGGATCTGTGTAGGCTATTGAATAGCGCTTCAGTATGCCAAATCGTTGAACAATAGAATCTCTCTGGATATGGCCCGGAGATGGCAAAGAATATGTGACATCCCACCAACTATACCCGTTCAAATATAAAACCCGCATCCACTTGGCCAGCATATACGCGCGCTCATCCCAGGTCCGCAGGATCAGCAGAGGTATACCTGTCGTACCACTGGTGCAATCATCAAACCAGTTCCGGTAATACTTTTCACCCTTTTCTTCCACCAGGCTCTTAATTAATGTACGGTAATCCTCTTTATCAAGGATAGGCACATTTTTAAGTTCACTTATATCGGCCATTTTGAAAGGATCAAAACGGCTGGCATCAAAACGTTCCTCATAAAATGGGTGGGTTTGGTATACATCACAAAGAAGCTTCTTCAACCGGGTGAATTGAATTTTCAGCACTTCTTCAGCAGGAAGCCGGGCTTCCTTCATTAATTGCCGCATATAGGCGTAAATTCGAAAATTTATGGTTGCTTTTTGCCAGTTTTCCCTAAGCATGACTCTAAAGAATTAATTCATACAAGGTTATGAAAATTGATATAATAATTTACTCTATTATTTTTTTCACGCTTGAAACCTGCATTACGATTCCTCCAATTAAGACGGTAAATAGTGCTCCGGACAGGGTTAGGAAGCTCAACAATAAGGCAGCTTCCGGATCCATTCCAAAAATACCATAAAAGAAAATATAGGCTCCTTCCCGAATTCCCAAACTGCCAAAAGATATGGGTAATAAGAAAATGAAGGTCAATACGGGCGCTACGAATAGCGGTACATAATAGGGCATATCATAATTCAAAGACCTGATAATAAGATAGATAGCGAATGATATTCCGAGCTGGATGATGAATGACAATACCAGTAATACCGGGATGTTTGGTATAATTTTTCTGAAATTATATTTTATTTCCTGGTCTTCCCCGGTTTCTTGACTCAGGTATTCTGAAAATTTAAACCGGGTATTCTTAAGTTTGTCCAGCAAAGATTTCTGCACCCTGTTGGCAATTTTCGACACAAACTCAAACCTTTTAGAAAACAATCCGCTTATGGCTACAAAAACCACGAGGCTGAAAAATATGATATATGCGAAAATCATGATCTTATTAAGGACATCATTTGAGCTTATGTTCAGGAAAGGGAAGGCGACCATAATGATCAGGCTACAAACTGCCAAACCCAGGAGTTTTTCTATAACGGCAACAAAAGTATTCTTGATAAGGCTACCGTATTCTTTGGTAGCCGCAATAATCCGGTAGATATCCCAGCCGATGGATCCGGGAGCAAGAAACCCAATGGTCCGGCCAATCCAGTAATTGTTCATCGAAAAGGATAAAGGTATGCCGGGATTTACCATTTTTCTTTTCAGATAATACCACCTGTATGCACCAACAGAAATAATCAATGGATAAAGAGCCAATCCCAGCAAGAAATATTTCAACTCAATGTTTTTAAGTGCAGTGAAAAATGAGTTAATATCTATATTCATGAAAATATAGACCAGGATCACCGGTGGTATTGTATAATAGAATATTTTCTGGATCACACGCCAGGGTTTCCGGCTTTTTGTTTTAGACATGGCAGAGGTGCTAATTAACCTTACTTATAAGCAGTCGTATTTTACCGTTCGGATCTGGAGGTATGCGGTCAACAAAATCAACAATATATTCCATTCCTTTATCACGTACTTCTTTACGCAGATCGTTTATTATGGCATTCTCTATGGCTGATTTATCTGCTTCTTCCTCTTTGGAAACAACAACACGGATAAGATTATAATCTTCCTGGATTACGCGAAACTGTTTGAGTTCATTACGTCGTCTCTCCAGAATGATGGCACAGATCGGCCAGGGCATACTTCCTCCATCCGCAAAAATAATCTTGTCATCCTGACGTCCTTCAATTTTATTAATAACCGGAAGTCCATTTACAATTTCGGTATCTAACATATCACCCAGGTTATATCGGATCATGGGGAATGACTTTATAAAAAGGTCTGTTAATATTGACCTACCATAATTAGTGTCCTGTCCATTTTCATCCAGGACTTCAAGAACATCTGTTGTATGGCAGATGTTAAAATAATCCTCACCCTTTATTTGCCAGGCAATGATACTTACTTCTAAGGCCCCATAGATTTCCATCAAACAATCGGTTCCAAAACACTTTTCCATAACTGACCTGGATGGACCATCCATTTTTTCAGCAAATGAAACACATAGATATGGCTTTGGTAATTGAATATTTTTTTCATTGCAATGCAAAGCCAATTGGACGAGATATGTTTTATTGCCATACACAATAGATGGTTTGGCTTTCAAATACATCTCAACCTGGTCTTCAACCGGATCGGTATATGCTATTGAATAGCGCTTTAATATTCCAAATCGTTGAACAATAGAATCTCGCTGTACATGAGAAGGAGATGGCAGAGAAAAAGTGACATCTCTCCATTTATAACCATTTAGAACAAGTACCCGCATCCACTTGGCCAACATATAGGCACGCTCATCCCAGGTACGCAGAATACGCAAAGGAATACCTGTAGAACCACTGGATGAATCCACATACCAATGCTGGTAATGCTTTTCCCCTTTTTCTTCAAGCCGGTTCTTAATGAGTGTACGGTAATCCTCTTTCTCAAGGACAGGCAACCTTTTAAGTTCACTTATATCTGTCATTTTGTAAGGATCAAAACGGCTGGCATCAAAACGCTCCTGATAAAAAGGGTGAGTTTGATATACATCGCAAAGAAGTTTCTTCAATCGGGTAAACTGAAGCTTACGGACTTCTTCAGCAGGAAGCCGGGATTCCTTAATTAACTTTTGCAAATAGGCGTAAATTCGAAAATTCAGGGTTGCCTTTT
>CAZXOJ010000230.1:0-6779 GCA_964642325.1 uncultured Bacteroides sp.
CTGCAGACTCACCATTGATCTCTATCTCAGGACCGAAGGGATTGGTATCTTCACCGATGAATTGCGATTGCGACATTCCATCAATAATGATGTGTGCATCTGAGATTGATGAGAACTCACTTTGCAGTTTTATGGTCCAAACCCCTGTATCAGCATTAAACCCGGGATCAGTTTTGGGTATCTGGAAAGAGATCACAGCCACACCCGTGTCATTCTCCGCATCCAATAATACCTGCCTCAGGGATCCTTCTCCGGAATCCTGGGTATTTGTCACTTCATACCCTTCTGCCTCCTCTGCCTCCATTGGCATCATGATGGCGAATACTGTGAGATGGCTTAACTCTCCTCCAATCAGGTCATCATCATTATCAATAGTCGTCGTAATTGCATCCCATGTGCCTAAATCTTCATTATAAACGGAAAGTATCATAGTGGATTCCTGTTCCTCAGTAATACTGGCATCATTGTAGTGTAGTATAATTTCAATCATATCCTGATACCCTGCAGTGGTAGAAATATCGTAATACAAAGGCGAGGTGCTAGGAAATATGAAGTAGCCTTCCGGCGGGGCAGGACCTTCAGGAGTAATCAAGATTTCAGTATTCCCTTCTGCCAGGACTTCGGTAAACATTACTCTATGTTGCTCATCCAGCATGACATATACCATATCTCCTACCGGTGTATTACTGGATGTACCCGATGAGATAGTAAATACCACATTACTCGTATCAACAGGATCATAGAATGAAGGTTCGGCAATCTTCATGACACAATTTGTAGAGGGCGTGTTGGGGATTGTCCATTCGTATGAATTTGGACCGGAATAGGAACTTTCAATAGCAATGTAATTGGCCCCACCATCATCCGAATATTCAATATTAACCGGACCAGTATAGTTTTGGGTATGCCATACGATATAATGTTTGCTGCCCGCAGTCCAGTCTTCTCCACCATTGGGCACATCCAGGGTAATGGAGGGGGTTCCGGCTCCTCCGGTTGAGATGGTAAATACACCATCAGATATATCAGTCGGATCAGCATCCGTGGGATCTGAAATTTTAACTACACAACTGGTGGAGGCTGCATTGGGAATGGTCCAGGTATAAGGTGGTGCAATGGTATATGAATTTTCAATGACTGTATAGCCGGCACCTCCATCTATTGAATATTCAATTTTAACTGGACCGCTATAATTTTGTGCATGCCAGACAATATTGTGCTGACTGCCGATTGTCCAGTTTTCACTACCATTCGGAACATCCACTTTAATAAATGAGGAGCCACCTCCACCACCGGTAATGGTAAATGCTGCATCACTGACGTCATAAGGATGCCCATCGTCAGCATCTACAATTCTGATTATGCAATTGCTTGAAGGATTGTTCGGGACCACCCATTCAAAGGTTCCATCATTGGATTCATTGCTCGCCAGAATGATCCAAAACTGGGGATTATTGCCCGAATAGCTGGCGAGGATATTCACATTCCCGCTGAAATCCGTTGAATGCCAGGTGATGTATCGGGTTGAGCCTACATTCCAGTTCTCTCCACCATTAGGTACATCGATGGTGATCGCCTCCCCTCCCAGGTTACCTTCACAATAGACCCTTTGGGCATAGATATCCCCATTCCCTGCCCGTCCATCATTCCATACCACGATGGCTCCACAGGTTCCTGCTTTAACAATATTACCTTTACCAGGCAGTAAAGATTGATCATTTTGTGCGCGGCTGATGTACAAACCATTATTGAGCCATTTTGTATTTCCATTCCCATCAATACGCATACCATAAATATCCCAATCTCCATTGCGATCATCCTCCCAAACTATCACTGCCCCGTTAAAATCATCAGCGATGATCTGCTGGGATCTTTGCCAGCCACCATTTGTACAAATTGCCACACCATTGGGATTCCATAGGATGTTTCCATTTCCATGAATCCGCTGGGCATAGATATCATAAGTACTATAGCCATCCCATGTAATGATCGCACCTCCAGATCCATCCATTGCTATGGCAGGACTTGATTGATAACCTGGTGAGGTACAAATCGCCGTACCATTGGCTATCCACTGTGGTTGTCCGTTCGCATTAAGCCTTTGGGCGTAAATATCAGATTCACCGGATGCACTATTCCGTGTATCCCTCCATGCAATCACCGCACCTCCCAAACCATCCATGACAATAACAGGATTATCCTGCATACCACCAGAGTTGCACACCACCGCTCCACCTGCAGTCCAGAGAACAGATCCGGAAGCATTGATCCGCTGGGCATAAATATCATAAGCATTGAATATCCGCTGATCTGACCAGGTAATGATTGCACCACCCGATCCATCGCTGGCAATTTCCGGATAGCGTAAATAATTTTCCATCTCGCATATGGCAACCCCATCAGAGGTCCATTGTACAGTACCAGTACCGTTGATGCGCTGGGCATAAACATGATCGTCTCCAGTCCGGCCATCCATCCAGGTGACAATGGCCCCCCCGGAGCCATCTACTACAGCATTAGGAAAGGACTGGTCCCATTTGGCGGTGCATAAGGGTACACCAATAGCGGCCCATTGTATGGTACCGGATGCATCGATGCGCTGAGCATAGATATCACCTTCAGGTGTGGCTGGAAAATCAGTATCATTCCGGTAGTCCCTCCAGGCTACAATGGCTCCTCCAGATCCATCCACAACAATAGCAAGATCTTGCTTTCCACCATCATAAGAACACAACAAAACCCCATCTTCAGTCCATTGGGGAATACCTGCACCAGAAATGTGCTGGGCATATAATCTCGTTTTACTGTCTCTGTAATCCAACCAGGCCACAATAACACCGTCAGAACCATCGCTGACTGCACAGGAGCCTGACTGGCTGTCGGACTGCTTGCAAACAGCAGTATTGATCGTTGGATCACCTGACCATTGGGCTTTCAAGGGAGAAGGGAAAAGACCGGATAAAAATATGCATAGCATGATGCTAAACAAGCCTGAGAGGGAGATTTTTGTTTTCATAGTGGTTTCATTTAGTATTTGTAATCGGAAATTTCAAGCTGTTCTTTCGGATAACTAATAATATCTAATTCCTTTATAACCAAAGAAATAGAACATAACAGGTTCATAATAGAATGATTGAAATAGAATCCATAAGACCCAAGAGGGGCTTGGGTCGCAAAAGCACATATAAGATAAGAAAAAAAAATCAATTTTAAAAGAGAAATCTTTACATTGGTAAGGAGGGATTGTTTGAAAAGTGATCTTCTGATAAGAGAAGAGGCCATCCCTTACGAGACAGCCTCAACACTAATACTAACCACTAAAAAATAATATGAAAAAAACTGGGAATTATTTGCAATAAAACTTTGACAGTTGATGATTTCCGGATGATCCTTTATTGCCGGGGTCAATCATCGTCATCATCGTCGTCGTCGTCATTATCTTTATCCTTATCTTTATCCTTATCTTTATCTTTCCCACCGCGCCCCTCATCCTTTGTTTCTGCAGAGTCTTTGTCAGTTGGATTCTCATCGCACATTTCTATGCAATAATAAGTATAGAACGGTCCTTCTGTCCAATCCGGATTTATACCCTCCGTCCATGTTCTTGTTATATTATTTTCACTATCAGTAAATCGAACCTGGGCAAGGACCACAAAACATTCATCGAGGTCTGCCAGTGATATTTGGTGAGTAAAAGAAGTAACGGATATATCTGCATACTGGTAACTAAAATCCCAGAATGCCGGATATAAACCATCCTGATCGAGAGGAACTAAATCGAGAGGTCCTACCTCCAGATAGATCATATCAATGTTCAAGCCCTGTTCCGTGACCTCAAATTTTACGTTGAGGAATTCGCCATCATTTGTAATTATGGCATTGCCGGGACTGTAGGACATGTTATCTACGGATACTAGTCGTACGATAACCGGCTCTCCGCATGGATCCCCAGGTATGTCTTTCCCATCTTTATCATGTCCTTTCACATCCATGCTCGGGGCTGATTCTTTTAACCTATAGAGTTCAGTCAGTCGTTCGCAGGAAAATAAACCTGTTAACAGGAACATGATCATTAACAATCCGGAGTAATGTATAAATCTTTTCATGACTATCTTTTTAGTTACTAAAGTTCTATTTATTAAGTGTTTATTAAAAGTATGGAATACATAAATCATTATAAAAAAATTGGTCAAAAACGACTTTGCCATCCATTCCGCTCTAACAAATTGTATCATATTCATCATATATGGCTGATATTGTGCGTATTATAAAAAGAAATAAGTAATTCTACCTATCAGGGACACTGGCTCCAAGGGGAATTCTTCATCAAAAGAAATGTACCCTTCGTCCATCTGGCTTTTCTTTGACCTACTTTTGATTCATAGGATTACTGACTTTTTGACTGAAAACATCAAGCCTATCACTACAGAATATCAATGATTTTCAGAAAATATTATATGGCTATTTAGAATGTTTCTATTATCCTAATCATTACTTTTGCGGTATATATTTTTACTAATAGTTAAAGAGATTATGAGACTTCACATCCCCAAAGGCTATCAATCTATCCTTAACCTGAAGGAGACTGAAAAAGCCATCAAACTTGTTAAGGACTTTTTTGAATCGAACCTTGCCTCCGAACTGAGATTAAGAAGGGTAACCGCCCCGCTGTTTGTTCTGCGTGGGACTGGCATCAATGATGACCTGAATGGCATTGAACGTCCTGTTTCCTTTGCGATAAAGGATATGGATGAAGCTGTAGCGGAAGTAGTACATTCCCTTGCCAAATGGAAGAGAATGATGCTGGCAGACTATGGGATTGCCAATGGTTATGGACTCTATACGGATATGAATGCACTCAGGCCGGATGAGGAGCTGGATAATATACATTCCATTTATGTGGACCAATGGGACTGGGAAAAGATACTTTTGCCGGAAGAACGGAATCTTGCCTATCTGAAGGACATCGTCAGGCATATATATGCCGTGATCAAACGAACCGAGTTCATAGTTTATGAGAATTATCCGGAAATAGTACCAATGCTCCCGGATGATATCCATTTTATTCATGCCGAAGAGATGTATGAAAGGTATCCTGACCTGACCTCCAAGGAGCGGGAGAAAATGATTGCCAAGGAATATGGGGCGGCCTTCGTTATCGGGATAGGACATAACCTTGCTTCAGGGATACCGCATGATGGCAGGGCGCCGGATTATGATGACTGGTCGACTGATATCGGGAATGGATACAAGGGATTAAACGGTGATATAATCATCTGGAATCCCATGCTCGAAGATACCTTTGAATTATCCTCTATGGGCATCAGGGTCGATAAAACGGCCATGCTAAGGCAGCTTGAAATGCAGGACAAAATGGAACGAAAAGAGCTTCTGTTCCACAAAAGGTTGTTGAACGGTGAATTCCCTGAAGCAGTCGGGGGCGGCATAGGCCAATCACGGTTATGTATGTATTTCCTCCGGAAAGCCCATATTGGAGAGGTACAGGCAAGTATCTGGCCTGGGGAAATGATCGAACATTGCCGTAAGACAGGTATCCTGCTTATGTAGCAGATCTCCATTCGCAAAACCACGCAGGAGATGGAGGTCTTTGATGTAATCATCATTGGAGGTGGACCGGCAGGCTTGATATGTGCGGAAACCCTCGGCAAATCTGATAAGAGGGTATTGTTGCTCGAAAAAGATGCTGTTTTTGGAGACAAGTTATGTGCTGGGGGATTGACCCGAAAGGATATGGCCATGCTGGAGGTCCCTGACCACATTATCGATCAAAAGATATTTAATACCTCCCTCTTCTCTCCCCGAAACCGAAGCTTTACCAATACGCCATCCCCATTCTTATTTACGTTAGACAGGAAAAATCTGGGAAAATGGCAACGTGACAAGCTGGAAAGATCCGAAGTTAAGGTACATAACAATGCCCAGGTTACCGGGATTGGTCCGGATTCTGTTACCCTGAAAGATGGTGCATCTTATGGGTACAGGGATCTGGTAGGTGCAGATGGTTACGCATCCATCGTTCGCCGTCATCTCAAACTACCGGTTGTGAAAAGACTGATTGGCATACAGTACAACCTGCCCGTACACGACGTGAACACCATGCTCCAGATCCACCTTCATACCAGGTTTTTCAAATCCTGGTATGCTTGGGTTTTCCCTCATGGCCACAGCATTGCCGTAGGATGCTGTTGTGATCCAAGGTTAATGAAGGCATCCAAACTCAGGGAGAATTTTCAAACCTGGCTTAGCTTGCAAGGAATTGATCCCGGTGATGCAATCCTTGAATCCTGTCCGATCAGCTATGATTTTCGTGGCGTTCGCTTTAACCATATATTCCTTGTGGGTGAAGCAGCCGGAATGGCATCCGGACTAACAGGGGAAGGAATCCACCAGTCGCTGGTATCGGGTCAGGAAGTAGCAAAAATGATCCTGGATCCAGGTTATGATCCTGTTTCCCTCAGGTCCGTACTCCGGTATAACAGGATCCAGAACAGATTTATGCGGCTGCTCTACATGTCAGGTATCTTCAGGGGATTGATCCAAGAGTTGATCCTCCTGCTGATGAATAACAGATACATTCGAACCAGGGTTAGAAATGCCTTTTCCTGATATGACAGTAAAAGCTCCGTGGGCTTTAACCCAGGGCTCTGTCCAGGTTGTAGGCAGCACTGATCAATGCCAGGTGGGTAAATGCCTGTGGTGTATTTCCCAGGGCTTCCCCGTGTAGGCCGATCTGTTCAGAATACATGCCAACATGGTTG
>CAZXOJ010000231.1:0-6770 GCA_964642325.1 uncultured Bacteroides sp.
ACTTAGCAGGTATCCGGCTGCATTCCGGGCCATGGTGAGGGCATCTTCTCTGTTCTTTTCAGAGATAGTCGCATATATTGTCATGGCCTGGACAATACTGCCGACAATCTTTGATGGATAGCAGTAAAGCCTGTATTCCTGGCTGGGTATGCTCTCCGTTTTCCACAGGCGGTAATACTCTTGTTCCAGAAATGACTCCATGTTCCGGATGACTGAGGATTTGTAATCGCTGACCGGCAGGTTATAAGGGCCGTTGAATGCTGCGGCTTTGTAAAACCTCCGCTCACCGGCGACACCAATTATGTTATTATCAGCGTCAAGGCCTACGACCTTAAGGTAAACGATGCCTACAGGAAGTTCTTCCCAGACAGGTGTCAACAGGGACCATGGATTATCTGCTTCAAAGCTGTAAGGATTGGTATTTACATCAGAGATGGCAATGTACCGGTACTTTACAGCATTATTGACTGCTGGGAAATCGAAAGAGGGAACATTGATAAATCGTCTGGCATGCCCGTTCCAGAAGGGTGATTTTCCGGGTTCTCCTGGCCTCACGGGAAGCATAGATTCTTCCAGAGCCAGGTTATGGAACCGGATCCAATCCGCCGTATCCCAATTGCTTGCCAGTCCATGTGAGTAATATCCAGGAATCTCCCCGGGGTGATTTGATCCCATCTTCGAAGTACAGCTGAAGCATAAAAGTGAAACAATAATTCCACAGGAAAAGTTGAGGAGACCAGTATTCTTATTCATCGCATTAGGAATAAAAAAGAGCTTTCAAATATATCAATATTCATTGACAAAAACAGGCGAATTCTTACTCTTTTTGGAAAGATGCGGTGTGTTTCCTTATTCTAATAAAAGTATCACTTTACGAAACCTTTTTGTTTCAATATTTATACAGGTCCGGGCGCAAACCAGTAAACCATGGATTCTTATCCCGGATTTGAGAAACCTCACCTGGATTAACGTCTCCAATTATGATGCCTTCCTTATTCCATATGTCCTTGATCAATTCTCCTTTAGCATCCGTAATATTACTTCCTCCCCTGCATTGATCACCAACTTCATTTAATCCACAACAACATGCGGTCGGAATAATGATGGAATTCCGGTAGGCGAGATCTTTTACTTCTTCATGCCCCCGGCTTCCCCGGTTATTCATCCAGAAAAGCATGGAACATCCAAGATTGGCATATGAACGGGTCATCTCCGGAAAATCACCATCATAACAGATCATAATCCCGCTTTTATATCCTTTGACATCAAAAGTCACGAGCCTGTTGCCAGGCTTGTAGAAGGTGGGCTCATGACGCAGGCCTTCAGCCTTCCACCAGAGATGGGTTTTCCGATAATTATCAATTACCCCATCAGCAGAAACGATAGGGGCAGAAATATAATAATCATCATGATCCTTTTCAGTCAGGCCGTAAATGACAATGGCATCTGTCCCCCGAAGTAATTTCTGAAAGGCCTTGCTTGTTGGACCATCTGCAGGCTCAGCCAGTTCCCTGGCATTATCAACATAGGCTACCAGGAGTTCTTCATGGAACAGGATTACATCGGCATTTTGATTCAGGGCCTCTTCAGCAAAATGTAAGGCCTTTTCCAGATTAGCAGTTACCTGTCCCGGATTTCCATCCTGCTGAACAACTGCAATACGGACTTTTTCCATATCGGAAGTCCCGATCATTCCCATATTGCCTAAAGCGTATGTAGCAAGAACGCTTTTCTTAACAAAAGATCTTCGTTTCATATTATTCATATATATACCAAATGCAATTTATACATTTTGGCACACTGAGTTCTTTAATTGTTAAATTTATGGTATGAAATATTATCTGATCCTTTTCATTCTACCAGCCTTTTGTATTTCTTCCTGTAAAGAAACATCTGATCAGGCGAAAATAACTACGGAACTGGCAGTCTTCGAGTGGGCATATGCTGATGCGGAGAGTCAGGGAATGTCATCTGAGAAACTGGATGAACTGGTCAAAGACCTGGCAGAAAGAGGAACAAAAAAACTGCTGGTCATAAGACATGACCAGATTGTCTGCAGTTATTTTGCTGAAGGACGTGAAGATTCAGTTGGGGGGCATTATACTGCCTCCCTGGCCAAAGCCATCGTTTCAGGCATGTCTTTGCTGGCGGCCATGGATGATGGTTTGATTGATCCTGATGAACCGGCCTGTAAATACATCCCTGAATGGAAAGATAATTACAGGAAATCCAAAATTACCATCAGGCATCTGGCAGGGCATACCTCTGGAGTGGAAGATGCTGAAGTATCAACCGAGGAAGCGGACGAGATGAAGGATAAGGGATTGCATAATCATATGGACCTTCCAGGTTGGAAAGGCCAGTTCTGGCGTCAGGAACCTGATCCCTTCTCCGTATCTCGCGACAGTGCACCCGTCATTTTCAGTCCGGGCCAAAGATACGCTTACAGCAATACGGGGATAGCCATGTTGAATTATGCCGTTACGTCGGCTATTAAGGACACGGAACAGAAGGATATCCGGACCTACCTGCAGGAAAGGATCTACCGTCCTATTGGTATTGAAGACAGAGAGTATTCACTCGGCTATGGCCAGACCTATATAATAAATGGCCTGCCTATGGTTGGTGGCTGGGGAGGAGGAGGTTTTACAGCCAATGCAGTGGCCAGGATTGGGAGATTAATGTTGCGAAAGGGGAACTGGCAGGGAAGGCAGTTAATTGATTCAACCCTGGTAAAGGAGGCTCTTAGATTTGAGCCGGCAAATAACTGGGAATTTGAGCATGATTTACAGGACAATACCAATCCTTTCCTCGAAACTACCCTTGGCTGGTACAGTAACCGAAGCGGCATCTGGGAATATCTGCCACGTGATGCTTTTGCCGGTGCGGGGGCCCAAAACCAGTTGCTGCTGGTCGTGCCCAGCCTGGACCTGATCGTTGTCCGGTTTGGAGACCAGTTATTTGGAGGTTCCAAGGGTGACGGTGCAAGTCTTGGCATAGAGAGATTTCTCTTTAATCCTGTTATTGAGGCCATTGTTGAGGCACCCTATCCTCAGAGTGATCTTATAAGCGCTGTGGAGTTTGCCCCGGTGGAGAACGTATTGAGACTGGCATATGGAAGTGATAACTGGCCGGTCACCTGGGCCGCAGATGATAATCTGTATACCGCCTATGGTGATGGCAACGGTTTTCAACCTGGTACGGAAATAAAATTGAGCCTGGGCTTATGCAAGGTGGAGGGAGATCCCCCTGATATCAAGGGTTCAAATATCCGGACTACCAGCGGTGAAAGGATAGGAGATGGTATGTATGGGGCCAAAGCGAGCGGTATGTTGATGGTGGATGGGACCCTTTATATGCTGGTCAGGAATCTAAACAATTCACAGCTTGCCTGGTCGGATGATAATGGTCAGACATGGGTATGGGAGGACTGGAGATTCACTTCCGGGTTAGGCTGTCCTACCTTCCTGAATTTTGAAAAAAACTATGGAAATGCGAGGGATCAATATGTGTACATATATTCCAATAACGAAGAAACTGCCTATAAAGCCAGTGATGACATGATCCTGGCAAGGGTTCCTAAAGACAGGTTGAAAGTAAAAGATAGTTACGAGTATTTTGCGGGATTTGGTGGGGATGCTAAACCTTTATGGACGGAAGATTACCAGAAAAGAAATGCCGTATTTACCAACCCCGGAAGATGTTACCGGTCGGGGATTAGCTATAATGCAGGACTGAAGCGGTATTTGTGGTGCCAGGTTATTCCGGTTTCGGATCGGGGGACTTCCAGAGGGCCAAGATTTAGCGGGGGACTGGGCATTTTTGAGGCCCCTGAACCATGGGGACCTTGGAAAACTGTATATTATACGATGGACTGGGATATTGGTCCGGGTGAAACAGGAAGCATCCCAACCAAATGGATGAGCGAAGATGGGAAGTCCTGCTACTACCTGTTTTCAGGAGATGATTATTTTTCTGTCAGGGGAGTGAGTTTCGTTACGGATTAAGGTAACTGGCTTCATACCAGGCCAGGTAATCCGACAGGTCCCGGATATATTCCTCCAATCCCAATAACTCCTCATCATAGATCATAAAAGACAGGTCCGGCCGGCGGTTGGCAAAGTTGTGCTGCCTGTCCCTGGCATGTAAATATTCTTTACCCGGGAGGGACATACCCTTTGGGAACTGGTGTTTTTCCCAGGTGCTTTTAATCCCTGAAAAAACCTGGTCTCTTTCGAGCAGGTTGTCTTCAGCTATTTGTCTGGCCTGAATGAGGGCATTGTATGCGGACTGGTGATCCTGGAAATGCAAATTATGTGCTTCGGTAATCTTATGCTCAAGTGCTGAAAATGCCAGGTAAGTATTGGCAGTATGCCTGAAAAGTTCGGCAATTCCCCTGAACAGTTCAAAATCATAAGGATGATTTGCCTGAAGGCTCAGGTTCGTATCACAGATATGTAAGACCCTGTCCATATGCTTAAACTGCTTTGCTGAATGCTCTATCATTTCACTGTATTCAGTATTCCAGAAGGGATCATATTCGATATCATCCCTGGGCAGGTCCGGGAGGTGGGTTTTTCCTACTTCCCCCCAATGCCAGACCCTGCGTTCAAAAGCATTCATGTAAAAATAACTGGCCTTGTTAAGCAGTAAAAAAAGCTCCTTAACATCCAGGCTTTGAGGGCCATAATAGTTGACAAAGTATTTGTCTTCAAACTCGGGAAGTTCTGGGTTGGCGGCGCTCCATGAATATTCTGCAGCGGTGATATACCTTAGCATCCATAGCTGGTTATGTACGCCGGAACAATTCCATGAGGTTGATATCATGCCCTTGTAATAACCTGATGCCGCGGCATTCTTAATGCCATGGTAGGATCTTTCGAGATGGGATTGGGTTTCCTCTGCAAAATAAAGCCTGTAAAAATAGGGCAGGAACATATGCTCTATTCCTGGATTCGGATCATAGATAAATGTTTCAAAACCTTCTTCCCTGGCCCGTTTTACATATTCGAACTCATTGTCTCCAGGCCTGTAGATTTCTGTAAGCACCAGGTTTTTCAAAGGCTCTATCCCTTTGGCAGGAGATTTTCCCATTTCCCAGCCAAAGGGCCTTTCCCAGCACATAACTTTTCTGCCTCTTTCTTGCAGATATTCACCGGATCTTTTGATAAAATAGTGATACAGGCCGCTTATGCCAATCTCCTGGGACTTCAGTTTACATTCTTCACAGTGGCCCAGTTCCCAGGATTCATCCGTACCAATATGAATATATTCTGATCCGGGTGTGGCTTCCATGGCATCTTCCCAGAGATCGTATAAGAGATCGTAACTGCCATCTTTCAGCGGGCATAATTCCCAGTTGGAAGATGCTATCTCTCTCAAATGCTTGTGCTGGGGCCACTTCATCAGGTAACTTACATGTCCCAGTCCCTGTACCAGGGGGACGATCTGAATATGATATTGCCTGGCGTAATGGGTCAGGGATTGAATTTCCTCCATAGTAAAGGCACCGGGAGCACCTATTTCTGGGTGGCTGGGGTAGGCGAACTTATCTTCCCATTCCCATATCAGCATATTGATCTTATAACTGGCAAGTGTCCGGATAAACCCTTTGACGTATTCAAATCTTTCCTGGAAATGCTTGGAATCATAATGGACAGCCCGCTGCTCAACATCCGGCCAATCATCAATGGTGAGTCCGGATACATAAAATTCATCATCCTTTTTTTGTATGATCTGCAGTAATGTCTGCATGCCATAAAACAAACCGGCTGCATCTTTTGAAAAGATGGTAACCCCTTCCCGGGATGCAGATAATTGATAGGCCTGGGGATTCATGTTATCTTCGGCACCAGGCCTGCTGAGCAGTATGCCCTTGCCGGGCGTTCCCGTGGAAATGTCTGACCCAATATAAAACTGTTCCTGTAGCTGGCGCCCTAACTCCTCCGCTGTAAATTTGTCTTCGGCAGATGCTTCCTTGTCGATGAATATGTTAACCTTTTTCTTAAATCGAAATTCCTCACCCGTCATCTCAACTTTTTGCGGATACGGGATAATGGAAATACCCTGGTTCCATAAATCTGTCCCCTGAGCAGCAGAAGATATCACACGGGCAACAAATAAAAGGCTGATCAGGAAGTATTGGATTTTATTGTTTTGCATGGCATCCGGATTTAAATGGATTGAATTCCTCGGCCTACAAACCTAATATTCCCTGCACTTGATTACAACTATTTTTATATGATATTGAAAATCTTATTATGTTTACCTTTGGACTAAATCCAGCATGATATGATACATTTATTTTTACAATTGTTGTTAATCAGTTTCTTATCAGGCATGGGTAATAATCAAGGTGGCTCACCTGCTGAAAAAGCGGGAAGCGATGTTGTCACGGTTACCCAATGCGAAGATTTTATCGTTTCAGGTGACGGTTCTGCAGAACAGTGGAGTAAAACCCAGTGGATTGACATTCCCCAAAGAGTGGAAAAACCTGAAACTTATCAGACAAGGGCCAAGGTTCTTTACTCTGAAACCGGTATCTATTTTCTTTTCGATTGCCAGGACAAGGTGTTGAAAGCTACAATAAAGGAAGATAATATGGATTTGTGGGAAGAAGATGTGGTTGAGGTCTTCCTGTGGACTGAAGAAGATTTTCCTGTCTATTTCGAGTATGAGATTTCACCACTTAATTATGAACTGCCCATCATTGTACCTAATTACAATGGAAGTTTTTATGGCTGGCTTCCATGGCATTATGAAGGTGACAA
>CAZXOJ010000232.1:0-6749 GCA_964642325.1 uncultured Bacteroides sp.
TGCAACATGAAGCGGTATTTGCCCTTTTGAAAGAATGCAGGAAGCAAAAGATCCATACGGCGTTAGATACGAGTGGACTTGTATCTGAAAAGATATTACAACAAGCCACGGAACTGGCCGACCTTATCTTATATGACCTTAAATCACTGGATGATAAGATACATATGAATTATACCGGTTCCTCCAATAAAAGGATCCTGGACAACCTGGAGATTGCACTGAAAGGAGAAGCCATGGTGGTGCTGAGGATTCCACTTGTTACGGGATTCAATGACACGGCTATGGATCAGCAACGGCTGATATCCTACCTGGGGGATCTGAAAAACCTGGATCAGGTTGACATTCTGCCCTATCATCCATTTGGTACACAGAAATATAAAAGATTTCATAAAAAAGACAGGCAAAACGGGTTTGGTACACCAGCCCCTGAAAAAGTCATTTCCCTGAAGGAGGAATTGATCAATGCCGGTTATGCAGTTAATATAGGAGGTTGAAATGAATGAAAGAATAAATAAATTACGTGATCAGAGCCTGAACGCTGAGAATAGCTTATCCGCCGAACGTGGATTGCTGGTGACCCGGTTTTACCAGGATGAAAGCATACAGCATCTTTCAAGGCCCATGCAGCGGGCACATTGCTTCGAATATATTCTCAAGCATAAGGAAATATGCATCAACGATTGGGAATTGATCACAGGTGAAAGAGGGCCTCTTCCCAAGTCAACACCTACCTACCCTGAGATCTGTATACATACACTAAAGGACCTGGATATCCTGGACGCAAGAGAAAAAGTATCCTTCAGTGTGGATTCCCAGACCAGAAAATCTTTCGAAGACGATATCATACCCTTCTGGATAGGGAACAGTAACCGGGACAAGATCATGGACCAGTTGCCATCACAATGGCATGATGCCTACTCTGCGGGAGTTTTTACAGAATTCCAGGAACAGCGTGCCCCTGGGCATACGGTCCTTGGTGATAAGATATACCGCAAGGGAATGCTGGACATTATCAATGATATCAAAGCTGCAGAAGCAAGGCTTGATTTGCTGAATGACCCCAGGGCCATCAGCAAGCGGGAAGAATTAAAGGCCATGGAGGTTACAGCCAATGCCATTATTGCATATGCCGAAAGGCATGCTGATGTGCTGGAAAACCTTGCAGGGAAGGAAAAAAACAGGGATAGAAAGGCTGAACTGCTTGAAATGGCAAGAATATGCAGGAGAGTACCTGCAAATAAACCGGATACCTTCCATGAGGCCCTCCAGTACTACTGGTTCGTACACCTTGGCGTAATCACGGAATTGAATCCCTGGGATTCTTTTAATCCCGGGAGACTGGACCAGCATCTATATCCTTTTTACAAGCGGGGACTTAAAGATGGCAGCCTGGATGCAGAAACTGCCAGGGAATTGCTTCAATGTTTCTGGGTGAAATTCAATAACCACCCGTCACCGCCAAAAGTGGGCATAACAGCGGAAGAGAGTAATACTTACACGGATTTTAGCCTGATCAATCTGGGTGGATTGGATGCAGATGGCAATGATGCAGTAAATGAACTTACATACTTGTTGCTGGAAGTGATCAAGGAAATGCGTATTCTCCAACCCAGTTCAATGGTCCAGATAAGCAGGAAGAATCCTGATGATTTTGTAGAAAAAGCACTGGACATCATTAAGACCGGTTTTGGCCAGCCATCCTGTTTCAATACAGATGCCATCATCCAGGAAATGTCAAGGCAGGGGAAATCCTTACAGGATGCACGCAGGGGAGGTGCCAGTGGATGTGTTGAAACCGGTGCTTTCGGTGTGGAGTGTTATATCCTTACAGGGTATTTCAATCTGCCCAAGGTACTGGAAATAACACTGAACAATGGCAGAGATCCACGTACCGGTAAAATGATAGGCCTGGAAACCGGTGATCCCATTACATTTAAGGATTTTAATGGAATGATGCTGGCATTCAAAAAACAGCTCGAGCATTTTATCAGTATTAAAATAACCGGCAGTAATATCATTGAACAGGTTTTTGCCAGTGAGATGCCAGTTCCATTTCTGTCCATTCTGATTGATGATTGTATTGCCAATGGAAAGGATTACAACGCCGGAGGAGCAAAATATAATACCAATTATATCCAGGGCGTCGGGACCGGGAGCGTGACCGATAGCCTGGCTGCTCTGAAATATCATGTATTTGATAGAAAAAACCTGTCCATGAATGAAATGCTGAAAACATTGGCAGATGATTTTAAGGGAAAGGAGGCTTTTCGCTATGACCTGCTTCATGATACCCCGAAATACGGGAATGATGATAATTATGCCGATGATATTTTAAGAGAAGTATTTGAGTATTACTTCAGTGCGGTTGACGGGCGTATGAGTCCCCGGGGCGCCACCTACCGCATCAACCTTTTACCGACCACAAGCCATATCTACTTTGGCAAGGTCATGGGAGCCATGCCTGATGGGAGGAAATCCGGAGAACCGCTATCTGAAGGAATATCCCCGGTCCAGGGAGCAGACCGTTTTGGACCTACGGCTGTCCTTAATTCGGCTTCCAAAATTGATCACCTGCGTACAGGAGGAACCCTACTTAACCAGAAATTCACCCCTTCATTCCTTGACTCAGAAGAGGGGATAAAGAAGGTTACAAGTCTGATCAGGAGCTATTTCAAAATGAACGGGCATCATATTCAATTCAATGTGGTTACAGCCGATACTTTGCGGGAGGCCCAGAAAGAACCAGAAAAACACAGGGACCTGATCGTAAGGGTAGCAGGTTATAGTGATTACTTCAATGATCTGGGCAAGGACCTGCAGGATGAAATAATCAGGCGGACCGAGCACGAAGCATTCTGATATTGCTCTCCTTGAGGGCATTTATTAATGTTAACCGCAGGCTGGGATAATTTCAGTTAATGAGTATATTTATGAATTCATGAACCGGCTGTGCATTCATAGTATTACAAACAAACCCTGGGGTCTTGATACCCTGATTGAAAAATACTCCGGATCCTGTGTCCCGGCCATTACCATATGGGAAGATGCCATTAAGGATCACGGTGCTAAATCCGCGGGAGATAAATTAAGAAAGTCTGGGCTGAAAGTTGTATCCTACGCCCGTGGAGGTTTTTTTCCCGACCTAAATGAATTAAAAAGGGAGGAAAACATCGACAGAAATAAGCGGATGATAGAAGATGCCTCGCTTATTGGTGCACCCTTGATGGTACTTGTATGTGGAGCAGATCCGGGCCAATCCTTGCAGCATTCAAGGGAGCAGATCAGGAAAGGTATTGAAGCTGTCCTACCCTTTGCAGCAGACTTTGGTGTAAAACTTGCCATTGAACCCCTTCATCCCATGTATGCAGATACCCGGTCTGCAATAAATACCCTTTCAGCCGCCAATGACCTGGCAGAATATTTTGATTCTGAATGGGTCGGCGTGGCCATTGATGTCTATCATCTGTGGTGGGACCCGGATCTGAAAGAACAGATACAACGATGCGGGAGGAAAGGCAATATACTGGCATTTCATATATGTGACTGGAATGTTCCCACCCAAGATCTGCTGCTGGACCGCGAAATAATGGGACGGGGGTGTATCCCGGTGAATGAGATAAGCAAATGGGTGGATGAAGCAGGATTTGAGGGTTTCCGGGAAGTGGAGATTTTCTCAAACCGTTACTGGAAACAGGACCAGGATTCATTTCTAGGGGACATCATTTCAGCATACCATGAAACTTATGAAAAATCCTAGGATAATATGATAGAGAACCGGATTGGCATCATTATGAACGGCGTTACCGGCAGGATGGGTACCAACCAGCATCTCATGAGGTCAATTGTTGAGATCATTAAGCAGGGTGGTGTAAAATTGAGTGAAAATGAAACCATCATTCCTGAGCCGGTGCTGGTAGGCAGGAATGAAGCCAAACTTCAAAAGCTGGCAGAGATGAGTGGCATTTCCAGGTATACCACAAAGCTGGAAGAAGCATTATCAAATAATAAAAACAAAATATATTTTGATGCTCAGACTACCGGTCGTAGGTATGATGCGGTAAAAAAAGCCGTAGCAGCTGGTATGCATATTTATTGTGAAAAGCCAGCTGCCGTAAACTCTGCACAGGCCATGGAATTGTATAATCTATGTCTTCAAAATAACCTTAAGAGCGGGGTCGTCCAGGACAAACTGTGGCTTCCAGGCATGATGAAACTCAAAAAATTAATTGACAATCAGTTCTTTGGTAGGATTATTTCTGTCAGGGGGGAATTTGGTTACTGGGTATTCGAAGGCCATAGTATACCCTCACAAAGACCCTCCTGGAACTACAGGAAAGAGGATGATGGTGGTATCATCATGGATATGTTATGCCACTGGCAATACCTGCTGGAGAATCTGTTCGGGAGAATTAATTCAGTTTCCTGCCTGGGTACTACTCATATTCCTGAAAGGGTGGATGAAAGTGGACAAACCTATGAATGCACCGCAGAAGATGCAGCATACAGCACTTTCATGCTTGAGGGTGACATCATAGCCCAGTTCAACTCCAGCTGGACCACAAGGGTTCGCCGGGATGATCTCCTGACTGTTCATGTCGATGGCACCCTTGGATCGGCTGTCGCTGGACTTAGAAAATGTTATATGCAAACCTATGAAGGTACGCCAAGGCCGGTCTGGAATCCTGATGTTGAGCAGCCGATCCGGTTCCTGGAAAATTGGGTTGAGGTAGGTGCCCAGGAGGAATATGACAATGCCTTTAAAGTACAATGGGAACTTTTCCTGAAACATGTTGTGGGAAATGAACCCTTCCCATGGAACCTGATGGAAGGAGCCAGAGGTATTCAACTGGCAGAAAAAGGATTGGAAAGCTGGGATAAGAGGAAATGGATGGATATCCCCGATCTTGATCATACTGTATAAATGAACATGAAAAAAGTAGCATTGATTACGGGTGGGAGCAGGGGCATTGGCCTCGGCATTGCCAGGAGACTGATCCTTAATGATTTTAGCCTGGCTATCAATGGTGTTCGTGATCAAGCACAGGTTGAAGAGACCCTGGCAGAATTAAGAATTCATGGTCCGGAAGTGAACTACTACCAGGGCAATATTGGGGATTCTGAAGATCGACAGCAAATTGTGGACAGGATCATGGCTGAGATGGGAAGGATTGATATCCTGGTGAACAATGCCGGCATAGCTCCAAAAGAAAGAAATGATGTCCTTGAGACTACGGAAGAAAGTTTTGACTATGTCATGGGAGTAAATCTGAGAGGTACTTTTTTTCTTACCCAATTAGTGGCCAACCTTATGGTCAGCCAAAAGAAGGAAAATGCCAAAGTTTTCAATTGCATTATCAATGTTTCATCCATTTCTGCCACCATTGCCTCAGTAAACAGGGGGGAGTACTGTATCTCCAAAGCTGGAACAGGCATGGTTACATCGCTTTTTGCCGCCAGGCTCGGGGAATTTGACATTCCTGTATATGAAATACGACCGGGGATCATAAAGACTGATATGACTGCCGGTGTACAGGAAAAATATGATAGACTACTGGAAAATGATCTTTGTGTTCAGGCCCGGTGGGGCGAACCGGATGATGTAGGAAAAGTAGCGGCCTCGCTGGCTGAAGGCAATTTTCCTTACTCCACGGGACAGGTAATCATGGTTGATGGTGGTTTAAGCATTCCCAGGTTATAGATCTTATTCAGCTCATACAATAATTTATGGAAAAATCGCAAAGAAAAATTATCAACTGGAGGATTTGTATTTTTGTCGTGATTCTCCTCACAGCCCTCGGCTTGTCACCGTTGGTCATTCCCGCGGGTATTTTCAAACCTAGTTTCCTGGGTATGCCCTACACTTTATGGATGGGTAGCCTGGTATGCATATGCCTGGTCCTGATGACCTACATCGGATCTAGGGTTCATCCTGGAAACAATAACGAAAATGAAAAACTATGATTAGGTGGTTAATATTACTGGGAGTTCTATACGTCTCCACACTTGCTTTTCTGGCCATTCGGACAAGGAGAAGGACCAAAGGGACAAAGGATTTTATATTTGCCGGTTCGAATATTGGCCTGGTTATAGGTTTCATGTCATTTGCGGCCACCCTCTTCAGCACATTCACCCTGATGGGCATGCCCGACTTTTTCAGGACACATGGGGTTGGGGCCTGGATCTTCCTTGCTTTCTCGGATGGTGTGATGGTATTCTTTATCCTATTCTTTGGATACGTATTACGAAAAAAAGTAGCCACCAGGGGATTTCAGGGGATGTCCCATTTGCTGCAGGATAGTTACCAGTTCAAATGGGCAGGTTATGTCTATTTCGCTTGCATATTCCTATTTCTGATCCCATATACAGCTATCCAGATCAGGGGAATTGCGATCTTCCTCCATGCCGCTTTCCCGGGATCCTTTCCCATTTGGGCCTGGGCCGTGGCCATGATTGTGCTGATGTTGTTGTACAGTGAAACGGGTGGACTTAAAGCCATCATGTTTGCTGATGTTTTGCAGGGCACTATATTGTTGATTATAGTCTGGTTAATTGCCTGGAGTTGCATAGAATCTTTTGGGAGTATGAAAGAAATGTTCACTGAGGTGGAAAAAATCGATAAAAGCTTACTATCTGTGCCGGGGCCGAATGGATTGTTCAGCTTTCAATTCTTGCTGGCCACCATGCTGGTCATCGTGATGATCCCGGTAACCCAGCCACAACTTACCACCAGGCTTGTCATTATGAAGGAT
>CAZXOJ010000233.1:0-6738 GCA_964642325.1 uncultured Bacteroides sp.
ATGAATTCCCACAATATCAGAGCTGCCTTTAGAAATCTAATCAGATTCAAAAGCCATACGGTTATTAGTTTGATTGGCCTGGTCATAGGATTGGCAAGCGTATTTGTAATATCCGCATGGACAATCCAGGAATTGCAATATGACAGATTTCATGAGCAGGCCAGGAATATTTATATGGTAACCACTGACATTAAGGATAATAACGGGAATGTCAGTACCGTTCCTGAAACACCACCACCCTTAGCGGATGAATTAAAGGAAAGGATCCCTGAATTAGAGAATAGCTGTCATTTCATCTATTTATATGGCGGGAGGTTATTCCAGATTGCTGAGCATCGATTTATGGAAACAGGCATTGCTGCAGATGCCAGGCTATTCGATATACTGAGTATAACAATGATTGCAGGAAAGGCTACTTCGCTGGAGGAACCGAACACTATCCTGCTTACAGAGAAACTTGCAGAAAAATTATTTCCTGCCCAGGAAGCAATGGGGCAAAGCTTAGTATTTGACAAAGACAAGGTATTGCTTGTAAGAGGGATCATTAAAGATTTACCCGAGAATTCGAGTCTGCAATTTGATTATATCGTGCCCTATCAATTGCCATACGGTATTTCAGAGGAATGGTGGCAACTTTCCGATGCAACATATATTAAAATCAGGCCAGAAGCTGACTTCAATAAAGCAAAATCCATGGCTCAGGAAGTATGGCGTGGGCATATTTCGGATGATCAGTTCAACCTGAATTTGATCCCGATCACAAAATTAAGATATGGGGCAAATTTCGATTTCTTCAATGCTGAACATGGTAGCAGCCAGAATCTATTTATTTTCAATTGCATTTCCATACTTATTCTGATACTATCCTGTCTGAATTATATCAATCTTGTATCTGCCAGTTTCATTAAACGTACGGATGAAATAATCATAAAGAGAGTGAATGGAGCAAGCACCAAATCATTGATAGGAGATATTATTTCGGAATCATTACTATTATCAATTCTCGCCTGGCTTATTGCCATTCCTTTTGCCATTATATTATATCATTTATTTCAGTCCATACTTGAGGTAAGTATTGCCATACATTATCTCTATGTAAGCCTGGCAGCAGGACTCTTTATATCCTTACTTTTTGTTGGATTTCTCAGTGGAATATATCCTGGATTTATGACGTCTTCCATACAGCCATCAATCCGTGGTGGTGAAAGCAGGTATTCTTTCATTTCCCAACGTAGGTGGAGGAATGTGTTCATTGTAAGCCAGTTTGTATTATCCATCTTCCTCGTAATTGCCAGTTTGGTGGTTATTAAACAAACCAATTTCTTAAGAAATTATGATGTTGGTTATGAGAAGGATAATATTATGCAAATTGTATTACCCCGTGGAAAGTTAGAGCAGACGCAGTCCTTAAGAGATGACCTTATGTCGAATCCCCAAATTGAAAGTATTTGTCTTGCCGGATCATCGCCTGTTCATTTACCGCCAATCTTTACTTCGGAGGGTTGGACCTGGAAAGGTTTACCTGAGGGCTCCCATACATCCATTTATAGTATTTCTGTTGATCATAACTATTTGACAATTTTTCAAATCCCACTCATCGAGGGTAGATTTTTCTTTTCTTCAAAAACTGATCTGGATAAGGTAGTTATCAATGAAAAGTTGGTTGATCTACTGGGATTTTCTGATCCAATAGGAGAAAGGATGATAAGGGGAGAAAAACAATATGAAATTATTGGTGTAGTTAAAGATTTTCACTTTCAGCATCTGTCAAATAATATTCAACCCTTATTGTTCATGTACAGCGATTCAAAAACGAAGATGTTCATTAAAATGATAGATCCTTCAAAACAGGTGCTGGACCAAATCCGAGGCAAACTGGTCGAATTTTCGGATCAACCATTTAGGTATGATTTTATTACAGACAAATATGATGAGTTGTACAGGAATGAATCTAAGCTTACAAAAGCTATCCTGGTATTTACTTTACTAACCATCATCCTTTCCTGCATCGGCCTGATAGGATTGATTTCCTTTACAACGGAAACGAGAACCAGGGAAATTGGCATAAGAAAGGTCTGTGGTGCCAGTATCAGTCAGATACTTATTTTGCTTAACATGGGTATTCTCAAATGGATACTACTGGGTGTACTGATCAGTTGGATCTTTTCCTGGATTGCCTTAAACAGGTGGCTGGAAGGTTTTGCCAACAGGATTAGCCTTGACTGGTGGTTATTTGTTTTAGGAGCATTTATAATTTTGTTGCTTACTATATTAACAGTAAGCTTTCAAACCTGGAAGGCTGCATCCAGGAATCCTGCCGAGGCAATAAAGTACGAATAATAGATAGTTTATTCAGGATATCCTTCTTCAATCCATTTCTCAATCAAGCTGATATTGCAATCTGATAGTTGCTGGTTGGTTGGCATACCAACATATCCTTGCTCATACCTGACAGAACCAAGTAATGTACCATTGTTTCCCAATGCTACCAGGTCAGTATAGTTACCAATGACAATACCACCACCGGGATTACTTGCGCTATGGCATCCCGTACAGTATTTTTGCATCATGGGCCAGATTGTTGCAGCAAAGGTCACATTTGTGGTATCGCAGCCATCTTCACATGAATTGTTATTTGCCCCCTGGAGTATCCAGGTCCTGATCTGCTCAATTTGAGTATCATTAAGCGCGGACATAGGAGGCGGGGGCATAAGATCATCTCCCTTATCAGTGAGGGTCTCCAGGAATTCACTGTCATTCGGATCCCCTGGCTTGATCTTCCCGGTTCTTATGATGGATGCGTAGTCCGTCAGTATTACACCGTCTTTATGCGAGCTTGCATCATGGCAACCTGTGGTGGCACAGGAAGAAACAACCAGGGGGAGTATGGTATTCTGAAAATATACCGTATCCGGGTCGCAGGTAGATACAATATCACCGTCCGGTATGCTGTCTGTGGGAGGAATACTGTCCACAGCCAGGCTATCGATCCAGACTGAGATCCTTTCAATCATGCAACTGTCGAGTTGCCTTCCCGGGGGCATGGGAGAAAATCCTACTTCACTTCTGATCGTGCCCAGGAGAGATCCGTCTGCCACTGATTTCAGGATATCATCATAGTCGGAGTAATCATACCCACCTGCAGGTGAGATACTGTTATGGCATCCTACACAGTTGTCCTGTAAAATTGGAAGAATGGTACCTTCATAGGATACATTCTGCAGATTGCAATTATTTAAGATCGCGTCCTCAACTCCGGGATACGGAGCAAACTGTTCTTTTGTACAGAGATTAAAAATGTACAGGGAGAATAACAGGGCAGGCAAAAGTAGGAATCTGTAAATTTTCATAAGAGCTGAATTGATACAAATCAGAATAGCCGGTTTTTCTAATATACGTAGGTAAGTATTCGTGGATTATACTCACACCTGTCTATTCCGTTTATATATAATCAGTCTTAATAATGGCCATTATTCATTAGGGTAACCGGAGATCTTACCGGTCATTTCTTCTATATCAATCCGGATCACCATGGTCTCGGCAACCCTTGTGGGACTTAATTCAAATGGGCCTTTGGTTGTGTACTGGTCCATAATGATATTCATGCCAGGGATTTTTTCTTCATCCTTTTCTATTAGTGTAGCCTTTCCGAACCCTGTGACCGAGCGGTATTTCATGGTCCAGTCCCCACAGGAATCGGTTCCTGTTGTTAACCTATTTCCTGTATGTACCATAAAGCAGATGTCCGGGTTTTTCCGCAGGATATCAATCTTTCTGCCCTCCAGGGCGGCATGCAGGTAAATGGTATCATCCCTGAATCCGTAATTCATTGCAACCATATAGGGTCTCCCATCATCCACCATGGCCACATGGCAAACGAGGCCTTTTTTAAGTATTTCCCGTATGCCTTCAGGATCTTTGATCTCTTTGTCGTCTCTTCTTACTTTATTACCCATATTTTGAAATATTTCAATTACTTTTTTCCTGCCCAACCAGGAATACAATAAGACCAATTACAAATACCGATACGGATACCAGGGTTATTGAAGGCATTCCACCATTCCATTTCCGGGGTGTCAGCCAGCCCTCAAATCCCATGATGGCCAGATACAGGGCGGATAGCGTCAGGGCCGTGATGCCAAAGGCGGGGGACATGACCATCTTCTGGAAACTATTCCCTTCCTCTGGTTTTGAGAAAGTATTATGCATTATCAGGTAGACCGGTTCCAGGGCAAGGCTTGCCACAAGGAGGATGAAACCTGAGAAGGAAAGGATCTTATTCATAATGAAAAGCGGGAAATGGGACCATTCCACTCCCTTGAAAATATGATACCGAAGTATGGCATAAAGGGCTGCGAATACGATTACAATGATGATGATCCGCCTGGTTGTTCTTGTCATTATTATTAGAATTGTGGAACCGAACCTTAAAAATAAAAACTTCTTCCGGTATTTCAGCCTTAATTTGCATTATCTGATTTTGTGCTTAGATTTGAACTGAATTTCACTTAAAACCCTGTCATGAGAAACCCTATAATAGCTGTTTTAACCCTCCTGTTTGTCCTGTCTTCCTGCAGTGGACTGAAGGTCGCCCAGCATTACGATGAAGAGATTGATTTCACCAAGCATAAGAGCTTCTTTATCATGCCCCCGGATCCTTTCGTTGACCTCCATGTTAACAAGTATGATAAAGAGTTGCTTCTCCATTATATAGCCGATGAAATGAAAGCCAGGGGTTATAAGCAAAATGAAGCCACAGGTGATCTCGTAGTGAACATGTCCCTGATCATGAATGACAAGACCGGATTCACCAATTATAATCAATATTACCACATGAGTGGATATCGTTTTGTTTATACCTGGGGGTATGGATATTCCGGCGGTTATTACCAGTATACCATAAAAAAGGGCACTTTGATTATCGATGTTTTTGATAACCGTTCAAAAAAGCTGGCCTGGCAGGCGATTGGGAACGGATCAGTTGAGGAGGATGATATAAAAAGGTCAAAAAACATTCCCCATGTCATTCAGAAGATGTTCTACAAATACCCGGTGAAAAAGAAATAATCCTTAAATTAGGATAACCTCTCCAGGGATTTTTCCGAATGCCATGATCAGGATATATCTGTGGATATTTTTTTTTGTAGTTATCGGCGGACAGGAACTATTGTCCCAGCCTGTTGATTTCTTGCTGGCAGACACCACTAACCAGGATAAGATATATCCACGTTATTTTACATTGGATTTTAAAGTCCAACGGGGGGGGCATGTAACTACGGGTGTGCCTGTTCTGGAAGAAACCATTGAAAAAAACCCATATTCCGTTTTTGAGTTCAGGTTTGGGATCAAAGGATATGGACAAAAATCATGGCACCAGATATACAGGTATCCCACCTATGGCCTTGGGATTTACCAGGCATTCTTTATTCCACGAAATAACCAGCTGGGAAATCCAGGTGCTTTTTACATGTTCTTTAACCAATCCCTTCTGGGAAATGAGAAGATTTCTTTCGGGTATGATCTTTCTGCTGGTCTGTCCTATAATTTTTTGAATTATGATCCTGAATATAATCCAGAGCAGCTTGCTATAGGTACACCCCGGAATATCATTTTTCAAATTGAAGCAGAATCAGCATTCCGTATCCTGAAAAGACTTGATGGATCTGTTGGAATCGGATTTACCCATTTTTCCAATGGCAGGATCAGGACCCCACAGCGGGGCGTGAACCTGTACCATCTGACCGGGAAATTACGCTACCATATGGGGGCAATATACAGGAAGGAAGGTCTCAGGGAGGGATGGCCCAAGGTGAGGCCTGATCCGATCCGCCATATCCTGCCGAAATTTAATCCCCTCTGGGAATTCTATATATGTGCCAGTGGGGGAGTAGCTACCCCTGAGGGTGAACATCTCTGGGTGGATCGGGACCTGCATTATTTTGTTGCATCAACCGATCTGAGTTCATCCTTTCATTATTCATATTTTGGGAAGGTGGGACTTGGTGTTGATCTCTTCTGGGATGAATCATTGAATGAGCATCATGGTACACCTGGAAGTTCCCTCCCTTTTTCAGAGGAGTTTTATTGGGGGATCCATTTAGGGCATGAATTTATGATCCATCGATTCAGGATAGTTTCCCACCTGGGAATAAACCTGGCGCAACGGGAATATAAGGGCAAATGGTATGGCCGTATCGGTCTGAGATATGATTTTACCAAACGATTCTTCTTCCGTTCTACCCTAAAATTCCCGGCTGGATTCAAAGCTGATTTTATAGAATGGGGAATAGGATACTCTTTGTACAGGCCTAGTAAATCTGGTTAGAGACGCCCGGACAGGATTGAAAAAAATCCTAAGCTGGAAATTTTTTCGACACATACTCGGTAATCTCTTTGAGTGATTGGATCTCCTGGGAAGAATTACCAGACCTGACGTAAAACCTTTCTGTTTTGTTACCGTGCTTGTCCGTTGTTGTGATATAAACAGGTTCCGTACCTTCTACGATCCGGATGGCACAAATTTCTTTCTCATCGATTACCGGAAATTCCATGATCATATTTTGTGTAAGGAAGGGGATACCGAATTGCTGCTTCAGCAGGTTCCTCAAATGGATCTCGAAATAATCCGAATCATTCTTTTTGAGTGAATTAAAATCACCATCTAGACCTGCGATCTCCCCATTATCCCTCACACCTATCAACAATGTGCCTCCTTTGCCGTTACTGAATGCTGCTATG
>CAZXOJ010000234.1:0-6702 GCA_964642325.1 uncultured Bacteroides sp.
ACCTTTAATGATGAATCCCCGCCATCATAAAGATGTATATACGCCTGGTTGAGCGTCCAGAAAACATCCCCATTCCGTTTTGTCCTGGTCCCAATCCTGTCCCGCACATCCTTTTCTCCCAGGTGTTGCCATGTGATGTTTTCATTATACTCATCTTCAACGATCAGGTAGTCAAAATTCCACCAGGTAAAGGGTATCTCAAAAAAATTATTCCTCGTTTTATAGGCCACCCATTCGTAACCCTCCTGGCGATACTGATAAGCACCATCCTTGTCACGCCTTTCCAGGGTAACCCTTTCTGCTCTTTGCTCTGTTCCAAAAACCATTTCCATATCCACACCACCATTCCGGTAGAATTCCCTTCTGATCTCATTGCTGTTGAGTGGAACTGCGGTTCCTTGCAGGCGAAAATAGGAATTGCGACTGGGATCGACCTGCATCCATTTGCGCCAGTAGTTAGACCAGACATCCAGGGTCCCATGACCCACAGAAGTTATTTTCCTGGCAGTAAATCCCAGGGAAGAATACATCTGCATCAGGGTAAAAGACAAAAAGGTGCAATAAAATGTCTGGCCGTTTAATCCATAGTGTAGGACATGTAATGCCTGCGGCATTATCTTTGGTGGTGAGCCGAAGGGAACATGGTTCACAAGCCATTCATTGAGCAGCAGTATTTGTTCGAAGTCGTTCTTTCCCGGTTCAATGATCTCCTGAAGACTATATTGATTCCTCAGGAGTTGAAGATCCGGATTCCCATATTTCTCATAAAAGAATGGATAATTCGACCTGATTACCGGCTGGTTATCCATACCCAGACATGTAATATCCGTTCCATCTTTTAAGCTGAAATCACCACCCACTTCAAGATCCATGAGTTCTCCCTCAAATTCTCCTAATTTGGGACCGCAGAGGGCCTCATTCTCAGCCAGTTTTCTTTCCATACTCGATTTATGGATACCTGGCAGGGAGGATCTTAATTCCTTAATCTGATTGTTGGCAAGGGTTCCTGTAAATAATAGGTGACCAAAATTCTCTGCATCCATTGTTTTAATATCCATGGGTGTAGAATGGTATGTCTCATTTCCTGCTGTCTCTGAAAAAGAGATATTGAAGCCCCAGAAACTACCTGCCAGAGTCTGTTCCGATAGTTTATTAACCGGGATACTGACCTCTGCGAATAACCTGCCATCCTCTTGCGCTGTCCCGGATATCCATGGAGCAGTCCAGGACTCATCATCCACTCTCAGGTCCTGCTGTCGTCCCTGGGGATCGATAACAAACTTATAATAAACCCCGTGTTGGTGCTCCGGATCAATTGTAATGGTAAGGTTGGCCACACGCCGAAGATCGAGCTCATCACTCAGAAAACATGGTTTTGGTTCATTTTCACTCACCATGGCTGGCAAATCGAATCCGAGAAGCAGGTTTTCTCCATCATAAAGTACAAGGACCCTTGCATTGATTGAAGTGGGGCTGCCATCCTCGGTTTTGTAGAATTCCTTGATGATAAAAGCATCTGACCAGCTTTGTTCTGTGAGCTTGCCATCCGTATCAATCTCACCCGAAATGGTGGGGATTTCATAAATGATGGAGCTGGCTATATCCTTGTCCCATGTCCAGCCAGTCATAATAATACAGGTAAGTATGGTCAGGGCGATGATGTTTCGTTTGCTTTTCATAATCTATCTGCAATTCATGATTAATGCTTGTGCCAGTATAGATACCGAATCTATTACTATGCTTTGTTCTATACTGGTTTCAGGGATGGCCAGGGGGATTTCGGTACAGCCGAGGATAATGGCCTCAGAACCCTGGTGAACCAGTGATGAAGCCACTTCCAGCAAATCATTCCTGGCTCTGTCTGTAACTGGATCAGAAAAGGCCTTGATACCATAACTCTTATCATATATGGCTGGATGCACCAGGCTTTTTTGCATACTCTCCTCTGGATATATGGTTTCTATATTATAGGTGGAAAGAACATCGGTATATACTTTTGACTGAACTGTTCCAGTGGTGGCCAATATTCCTGCTTTCCGGATCTCCGGATAAATGGTCGAAATATGCCTGCCTACTTCTTCTATCATGTTAAGCAGCTTAATATTTCCCGGGATCCTATGCTGTATCTCATTAAAAATAACAGGTGAATGAGCTGTATTACATGGTATGCCGACCACTTCTGCACCAGCAGAAGCAAGCGTATTGATGATCCCCGCAATGGCAATTCCCGGGTTTTCCTCCACCTCCCCCAGCAGGAACCTGGTCCGGTCCGACACCTTTTCCGGAACAGATACCAGGACCACGGGCAAATGATCCTGGTCGGTTCTGGCATCAGTATGTTGATAGATCTTCCTGTACAGGTCGATTCCAGCATATGTCCCTACCCCTCCTACTATCCCGACAATTTTACCCATTTATTACCTTTTAACCGCCTTCCCATAGACCTCTATCCAGTCTAGCCGGGAACAGGCAACACTTCTTCCTCCGGCCATCAGGTCTGTAATACCGATTTCATCAACTTTTGTGAGATCCGGATTATCGATGGGTTTCTGTTCCGTTATGGTTTTGATATCCAGGGTATACCATTTGATATCTGATATATTGAATTCCCTTATCCTCCAGTCAGCGGAAAGGCAGTCGCACTGGTCACTGACCAGCCAGGTACCATCTGCCAGTTTAAGCAGGATCCGCAGGCAACGGAACCCGCTTTGCTTTGTCCTCCATTTGATTTTAGCGAACTCGCTGAGATCTACATATGATCCAGGATCTTTCAGGGTCAAGGCCCAGTTGCTAGGATTTAGCCCGGACCAAACATAGAAGGGATCGTCGACAGGATGATCATGATTGCTCTTTCTCATGCTATCTACGGCTCCTCCGTACAATCCCAGAACAAGGTTTGGATTGGCCAAATGGTCCTGGTTTACAGGTTGTGCCGGTGGTGTTTCTTTCCAGTCTTCCCTGAAAAAGAGGGAGGGCCGGTACTGGGCCTGACATGTTGTTGACAGCAACAAGGGGAGGGTGTAAATAATGCAGAAAAGCAGGTTTCTCTTAAAATTCATAACAGACATAATTGATTTCATATTGGTTAAGCATTATAATTTAAAACAAATCTTGACTTTATTTCAGATTGATGTTACGTGGCCCGTAATGCGGAAGCTCCTGCCCAACTTCGTATGCTCCACAATCCGGTGCCTCTCCTTTGTAATTCGTATTTATGTTGGGTAAAAAAACAGCCGCATCCACAACCCTTGATCCGGCCTTTGGTCTCAGGTCTGGTACAGGACGTTCGGGCACCGGCGGATTGGGAAACTCAATATCATCGAAAACATTATGCAATATAAGTTTTTCCGTGCCATGTTTTTCCACTTCCGCAAATTCTTTATCTCCAATCCTGGCTATATAAGGTGTATCATGGACACCCACAGCATCATAATCAAAACTGCTGTAGATCCCGGGATCTCTTATATCCGCTGCCCATGGATTTCCAACACCCCACTTGCCCCACGCTACATCTGTGGTCGGACCCCCAATGGCCAGGTTGTTTCTGAAGAAGGCATGGTCCATTGGTGCATTTCCTCCTAGTCCCCTGCCAATTTTTATCATGGTATTATGTAAAATCACATCCCCCTGGCTATAGCGCTGAAGCTTTAACCCCCCGTTAATCAGATTATACATGGCATTTCGGACAAAATAATTCGGCCCACCCAATCCTGGCTGGGAGCTGAGTCCAATGTAACAATTGGTGATCCGGTTGCGGAAGATCCTGCAATTTGAGAAGCAGAAATCTGCCTCAATGGCATCATCGGCCGCCCTGTATATATCATTGTTGTAAATGTCAATACATGTCTGGTTGGAGACATGGCTGTCTTCCATGGTTGAGATACAATCTCTGAATCCGGTTACCCGGTTATAACAGATCACATTCCCTGGTCCGGTTAACTGAATGCCCTCTCCGATATTGTCTCCATTTGATCCCATGGCCCTGCTGCTCCACTCACAGATGCCTGTAACAACATTATCGCTGATGTAACAATTGTTCGCCCCTGGCAGATAGGCAACGATGCCATATATCGCATTTATGGTGCAACCCCTGATAACGCAATTCTCCGCCCCGTTCATTTGAATGGCTATCCCTTTTTCATCCAGGTTGGTAATAGTGAGTCCATCGATAAAAACCCACTCCCTGTTCTGAAGGTCTACGTGTTTAATTACCGCCTTCCCCCGGGTGCAACGGTAAACAATGGGATGGTCTGAAGTTCCACTTTCCGTGAACAAAGTATCATGGTCTCCGGCTGGCAATTCAAAAATCTTCGCATGCCGGTCAATTTTCGGAACCGGCCTCGTGTGTGCATTCACCTTTCTCTCTTCCTCCCCACCATCCGGGTCAGAAAGCCTTAGCCTTATTTCATACTTAGTATTCGGTTCAAGGTCAAAAATACTTCCTGAATGCTTATTGTTCCATGTAAACCCGATATTCTCGCCAGCTGGGACCCTGAACAGGGGCATAGCCTCTTCCCAGTCCTTTGTCCCACTAACGCGATAGGCTACCTCCACTCTGCCATTCAGATTATTATCACCCTGTATCTCCCATTCCACAGCCAGGTTTTTCAAAGTGGGAAAGGGTGCAGTTATTTCCCCGGGGATGGTATGGTCCTGCGCTTGGATTCCGGTACAAACAACAAGAATATTTACCAGCAGAAATGAGATTTTACAAATTGTTTTCGCAGCATCCATGATATTATTGTAAGCTTTTTTATTGTTGGTCCAGGTCCCAGAACCTGAAATGCTGATATGATCCTTCAGAGTCATATACCTGCCGTATTCCAAACCTGCCTCCTTTGTAAGGTAGGCCGGCTATGGTCCCGTCATCCTTATAATTCATGAATTCCTGCTTATCTATTTCCAGGCTGATATGTCCGCCGGATTTTTTAAGGATAACATGGTGGGATTTGCCTGCTGAAAGTATCCATGAAATTGCTTGCTGCTTCAGCAAGGCACCATTTTGCTGACCGGGATTTTTCCGCAGGTTGCTGGTTGGATCATTATTTCTCCGGTAGGATATATGATAACTGTTTGTTTCCCCCCTGGTATATTTCTCGAACAGGGAAAAAGTGGTGAATTGACTATCAATATGATCCAGTATATCTCCCTTATCATTTTTTTCCACGCAAAAGTACATCAGGAAAAATCCAGATTCAGATACGGGTGTAAAATCATATTCCACCAAAAAATTGTCAGGCAGCTGTTTCTTGCACCAGACCATCACCCCGTCCACACCTTTCTTCGTACTTATATTCATCCTCTTATTTGTATAGGATACATCCACCTCATCCCTGTCAAACTTTTCAACTACCCAGTTTTCTGATTCCCCGTTGAAATCATCTTTGAAGACAAGTTTTCCTGGCCTGGGACCGTAATGCGGGAGGGCTTGTCCGGCTTCATAAGCCCCGCAGTCTGGCGCATTTCCCAGGAAATCATCATTGATATTGGGGAGCAGCATCCCCGCATCAACTACCCTGGAACCGGCTTTTGGCCTGAGGTCAGGTACTTCCCTCTCCGGTACAGGAGGATTTGGGAACGCAATGTTCACAAAGGTTTCCCCTAGCGTAAGGTTTTCAATACCATGTTCCTCTACTTCTGAAAAAGGCAGATCCCCTATCCTGGCAAAATAAGGTACCTCATACACACCTACAGCATCATAATCGAGATCACTGTGGAGGCCTGGATCAATGATATCAGCTGCATAAGGATTCCCCGCCCCATAATCACCCCAGTTTATACCTCCTGTAGGTCCACCAATGGCCAGGTTGTTCCTGAAATAGGCATGATCCATGGCACTGTTGCCTCCCAGGCCTGTACCCACCTTGATGACAGTATTATGAAGGACCACATCACCCCGGCTGAAACGCTTTAGCTTGAATGCAGCATGCACAATATTATACATAGCATTCCTGATAAAGTAGGTGGGGCCTCCCAATCCTGGCTGAGAGCTAAGACCAACATAACAATTGGTAATGCGGTTACGGAAGATCCTGCAATTAGAAAAGCAGAAATCTGCCTCAATGCCATCGTCAGGAGCTCTGTTAATATCATTGTTATAGATGTCAATGCATGTCTGATTGTTGACACGTGTATCTTCCATGGTTGATATACAATCACGGAACCCGGTCACCCGGTTGTAGCAAATGACATTTCCCGGACCGGTAAGTTGGATGCCTTCTCCTACATTGGCTCCGTGTGCACCCATGGCTACATTTGACCAGGCACTGGGACCGGTTACAACATTGTCAGCAATATAACAGTTTTCTGCGCCTGGCTTATAGGATACAATGCCGTAAACTGCATCTACCGTACAGTTTTGGATAACACAATTCCTGGCACCATTAAACTGGATACCAATGCCATCATGATCGAAATTAATTACCGTCAGTCCATCAATAAAAACCCATTCCCGCTCTTTGAGGTCGATGTGGGTATAAATTGCCCTTCCATTGTTGCAGCGGTAAACAACCGGTTTACCCTGACTGCCAGAAATTGTAAAAAGGGTATCGTAGGTGCCAGGCTCCAGTTCAATTATCTCGGCATGCTCATCATAATGTGGGACCTGCCTGGTTTCGGCCTCGAGCATTCTCTCCTCCGATCCTCCATCCGGATCCTCAAGCCTGAGATTTATCTCATACCTGGTACCCGGTTTCAGATCAA
>CAZXOJ010000235.1:0-6666 GCA_964642325.1 uncultured Bacteroides sp.
CCCGGTCTGCCACCCCACCAGAATTTCCCCTGGTTCATTTCATGCAAGGGTCTGAACAGGACTTCAATCCCATTGTCTTCCAGGTACTGGAGATAAACGGCAATGTCATCCATCCTTTTTTTCCATCGTTCATTCAGGGATGTTCCGTCGGTAATCAGCTCCTTCCATTGATCATCATCAAGCTGGGCGTTAAGCAAACCCGGATTCCAACCACAGGGCTCACCCTCGTCGGGTGGACAGGCATGCCACATCAGGTTGATGACAGCTCCATTGTCCCATTGCTTTTTTGCTTCATGGATCATGGTCCAGCGATTATCCATATTTTCCTGTTGGAATAGGAAATCACCACTCCACAAAGCGGGATATTTCCCTGTTGTCTCTTTAATAAAATCCGTCCACTTAGCAGGCACGGCATTGGGCTCCTTGTTGTGCTGTCCGGCAAGGGTTCTTTTACCCGAAATCTTGTAGAGATAATCCAACACCTGTGAAGATTGAGCAAAAGCTGCTGAACTGATGATCATCAGAACCATGGCGATTGATAGTGCAAGCTTTTTCATATATTTTTATTTAATACCGGCTGCATCAAATAACTTCATCGTTTCCATGCCGTTTTCATAGGCCAGATACTCAAACAACATAATAAACTCACAATTACTTTATCCTCATAGACCTTATAAATGAGCCTATCTTTTTTGTTAATTCGTCGCGACCAGTAACCAGCCAAATTATACTTGAGCGCTTCAGGATTTCCCGTTCCTTCGTATGGGGTATTCGATAACTCCAGGAAGATTTGTTCAATTCTTCTGATTACAGTTTTGTTACCTGAGTGGTTTTACCATATGAAAGCTCAGCTTCAGCCTCCTGAACCGTTTGAATCAACTCCTCATTGACTGATAAGCGATCCACATCATTTACTGGGACAAGTACATAGGCTTTATCTTTGCCTCGCTGGACAACTACCTGCTTATTTTGATCCACCAGGTCGAAATACTTCTTCTGATGATCTCTGAATTCTCTACTACTGATGATTACCATAATTTTTACCGTGTACCAATATGGTACAAATATACACAATAATTCGTTGTTTTGTAACAAAGAGTAACCAATATCACCGTGAATATGTAATAAAGTAAGGCCAATTGCAGAGCAATTGCATATTATCCTAATCAGGATTGCAAAATATCCTAGATCGATGTAAATTTATTGATAGGTTATAAATCACCGAATCAACGAAATCATGAATAGACGCAAATTTCTAAAATCAGGTATTCTGGCTACGGCAACTGTGGGAAGCGGGTTGAGCATGCTTCAATGTTCCGGACGGAAATCAATACCTAAATCCAAAAGGGAACTCATTCTGAGCTTAATAAATGAGGACAAACCCCAGGAATACTTTCCTGCGGGCTTTTTCATTCATTTCGGCGAAGGATATAAATCCGGAGAAGCAGCTATACAGAAACACCTTGAGTATTTCAGATTTACCAATATGGATTTCATGAAGATCCAGTATGAAAAGACTTTTCCGAAAATAGCGGGAATTCAAAAACCTTCAGACTGGGCCAGAATGCCATTACATAAAAAGGATTTTTATGAGGAGCCCCTCGCTGTGATCAAAGGCATAGTAAAGGAAGCCAAAAAGGAGGCGCCTGTTTTAGCCACATTCTATTCTCCCTTTGCCTGTGCAGGTCATACTACCAGTGACGAAATAATCACCCGCCACCTGGAGGAAGATCCGGAACTGACCAGGAAGGGACTGGAAATCATAACTGAAAGTCTGCTTATTTATGTAAAGGAGTGTATAAAACTAGGCGTGGACGGATTTCTTCAAAGCACCCAGGGAGGAGAAGGTGGACGGTTTACAGAAGCTTCTTTGTTTACCGAATATGTGAAGCCCTTTGACCTGATAGCTGGGAAGGAAATGGAAGCAGGATGTTCCTGCAATATCCTCCATATCTGTGATCATTCAGGCAATTATGATGATTACTCAGCCTTTGTAGATTATCCTGGACACATCATCAACTGCAGCCTGGACCTCACCAATGATCAGACCATCAGCAGCAGGGAAATGTATCAGTTGTTCAACAAACCCTTCATGGGCGGAATGCATAAGAGAGGGATCATGGCCTCTGGTACCCAGGATGAAATATCCTCTGAAGTCAGCAGGATACTCTCTCAAGCTCCTGAAAAGTTTGTGTTGGCGGCATCATGTACTTTACCGGGTGACATAGATTGGGCAAACATAAATTTTGCCATTGACACAGCGCATCAGTATCGATTTTAGTGTGCTTTAATTACAACCTGTCCCGTAATAAGGGAGATCAGCCCAATTACTGTATCTTTGAATAAAAACATTGCCCTTCAATAAAACTTTTTTTTATGATGTCAAATAAACATTCCCGCCGTAGTTTCATCAGGAAGTCAACCCTCGCCGTAGCAGGGACAGGCCTCGCGGTCAATTCATTTGCAATTCCAAATATTCTTACCGGAAAACAGAAAAAAGTGGGTATAGCCCTGGTCGGATTGGGAAATTACAGTACCAATACCTTGGCCCCGGCCCTTCAGGAGACTGAAACGGCTTATCTGGCAGGGATAGTGACCGGTACGCCATCCAAGGAAGAGGTATGGATGAAGAAGTACGGTATACCCAGGAAGAATGTTTATAACTACAAGAATTACGAGGAAATCGCTGATAATCCAGATATAGATATCATTTATGTTGTGCTTCCAAATTCCATGCACAAGGAATATACCATTCGTGCTGCCCGGGCTGGCAAACATGTGATATGTGAAAAGCCGATGGCATTAAATGCTGAGGAGTGTAGGGAAATGATAGCAGCCTGCAATGAAAGTGGGGTGCAGCTTTCCATCGGGTACCGCATGCAGTTCGAGCCATATACACAGGAGATCATGAGGCTGGGACAGGAGAAGGTGTTCGGCGACCTCAGACAGATAAGCTGTGGCGCAGGCTACAGAGAGAAACGCCCGGATCACTGGAAGGTGAAAAAGGCAATGGGCGGTGGGGCCATGATGGACATGGGTGTTTACCCGCTTCAGGCTGCGCGATATGTCACCGGGGAAGAACCGGTGAAGGTGAGTGCGCGTTCCTATGTTATGAGGCCAGATGTTTTTGCGGACACAGAAGAAGTGATGCTTTTTGATCTTGAATTCCCCTCAGGATGCATCGCCAGCCTTGCAACAGGTTTTCATACAGGCTATAATTACCTGAAGGTGTTTGCAGAGGACGGCAGGTTCGAACTAGATCCATTCTCCAGTTACAGGGGAATAAAAGGCAAGACAAGCAAAGGGGTGCTCGAATTCCCAATTGTCAACCAGCAGGCAACCCAGATGGATGAGGTGGCTGAATGTATCCTCAGCGGTAAACCTTTGCGGGTCCCAGGGGAAGAGGGACTTAAAGACATGATCGTGGTGGATAAGATCTATGAGTGTGCTGCGATAGCCAAATGCTGACTCCTTCTTCAATTCCCGCTTAACTTATCTATGACTGAATCCCTATAACTTCTGCTTATGGGAATCTCATGCTTGCCAATGCCAATAGTATCACTTGTAAATGTTTCTATTTTAGGTATTGAAACAATGAAGGAGCGATGTATCCGGATGAAGTCACTTATAGGTAACCTTGTCTCTATGTTTGAAATAGTATCCCTGGTCACCAGTACTTTTTCCCCTTCAAGATGGATCTTAATGTAGTCGCTCAGACTCTCAATGAAAACAATATCCTTGAAATTGACCTTCATCATTTTACGGTCCGATCGTACAAAAATGGAATCATCCTTCTCAATATGGATCTCTCCAGATGGTCTATGTACCATGGCTAGGCTTTCTTCAAAGAACTTATTCACCCCCTGTAACAGCCTCTCAAATGAGATCGGCTTGAGGAGGTAATCTACAGCTCTCAGATCGAATCCATCAACAGCATACTCCCTGTATGCAGTTGTAAATATTATCTTATAATCTTTGGACATGGATTTGGCAAAAGAAAGCCCGGAGATATCAGGCATATTTATATCCAGGAAAATCAGATCAACAGCTTGGGTATTAATTATTTTAAAAGCTTCTATGGCACTTTTGCAGCTGGCAACAACATTGATGGTTTCAATTCTTTCCAGATGAACCTCAAGTATTTCCCTGGCAACTGGTTCATCATCCACAATAATGCAGTTAGCAGGTTTATCCATTGTCTATTTTGTTTAGATCAGGTATACTCAGGTTGGCAATATACCAACCATCTGTGATGCTCTTTTCCAGCCTGTAATTATCCTTGTAGTTCAGATCAAGCCTCTTCTTGAAATTCTCCAAACCGATTCCATTCTCATTTTCCCCGGTTTCTTCAGAAAGCACAGAATTTTTTATGCTGAAATCCAGCATCAGGTTCTCAACCAGGATATCAATCCGGATCCTTAAAAATCCTTGCGTCAATTTACCATGCTTAAATGCATTTTCAACGAAGGGAATTAAAAGCATGGGTGCAATTTGAATCTTCTCATGGATATCGCTGGAATTGAATTCTACTTTTAATGTATCCTGGAAGCGGATCTTTTCCAGTTCTATGTATTCTTTGATGTGTAATACCTCCTCTCTCAGGCTGACCCGGGGCTTTTCAACCTGGTAGAGTATATAATCGAGGAGGTTTGATAGCTTGAGTATGATTTCGGGAGTTTGTTTAGATTGTTTGAGAGCCAGGCCATATATGGTATTTAAAGTGTTGAAGAGGAAGTGGGGATGAATTTGTTTTTTTAGATGATTGAGTTCCTGTTCCTTGAACTGAAGCTGCGCAGACAACATTTTATTCTGAAGGTCTTTGTTTCTTTTTTCTGTTTTAAAACTCCTGTTAAGTATGGTTATAAAACTCACAAGTCCCACAACCAGGTATACAAGAATTAAAATGAAGAAAAAGTTCTTAACCATAGGAGGTATGTTTGTAACATCAAATCTCTTGTATAGAAACAAACATCCGTATATTATCAATACAATAAAATAGGATGATGCCACCAGTGTAAAGAAACTGTACATCGCAAATTTTGCGTATTCTTTTGGAAAAAGGTGTTTAGGTATCAGGTAGTAAATTGAGAAATAGGTAACAGCAATGGTAATCGGGAGGAGCAGGCTGGAGAACCATATTACATAACCTTTGTCAGTGGAATTGTAACTGAAGAAGTAATAGAAAAAGAACCAGACGGCTATCCAGAACAGAACATGCAGCAAGATTTTCGGAATTATCCCTTTCATTTTAACAATATTACGAAAACAGCTTTATTTTACATTGAAAAATAGACCAATTACAGGTTTAAGGCCTGTTTTTGCAGAATTGTTGAAGATTTATCATTTTACCCTATTAATTCGGTCAAATACATGGTGATTAGGGGTACCTATCGCAATTCAAAATATCCGGTTGTAATCCTGGCTATCTTTCGTCAAGTAATCATTTAAAACACAATAATTATGAAAGCTATTCTTGAAAAATTTAATGATGGTGGGCCGGTTTTTACCTATATCATCCTGTTGTTTCTGCTCATCATCATTGCACTGTTTGTTAAATCGATTCTTGAAAAAGACTACAGCAAAAAATCGCGGTCCATTCTTGCAAACCTGGGATGGCTTGCCCTGGCCTGGGGATATCTTGGCAGAACCTTCGGACTCATCATGGCATTTGACAACATTGCTGCAGCCGGAGAGATTGCACCACATCACATGGCAGGAGGATTGAAGATGGCACTTTTGGGACCTCTCTTTGGAATAACCGTTTTTCTATTGGCAAGGATTGGTATCCTGCTGATCCAGCTCAAAAGCAGGAAAGAGTCGTTCGAATAAAAAGGGGTAATCAGGATCTGACAAATGCTTTTATGGTGGCGCATCTTTCTCCTTCAGCATCACCGAACGGCCGTATAATGTATTTACCTACCATGGCAGGAACAATAAATACTTCTGCATAGTGAACAATGAAAGGCTCAAACTTTTTTCCAGGACTTTCTACAATGATTTCCTTTCCTTCCACCAGGCAGATTACATTTACTGTCCCATGAGTGTTATGTTCGATCCTTTCAGAAAACCAGTGCCGGCGGGTTTCAATAAATTCAAGCTGGTGTAAGCCTGTGTGCTCCTCTACCCATCCTTCGCCTTCGTCCAATTTTTCAATACAATTAACCAGGTTCTTCCCTGTCCAGTGGGTCGTCCTATCCCACTGGATAACCTTTTTACCATGTTCAATGTTGATAGGACGGGGCTTTCCATCCATCCCAAGCCTTCCCCAATCCCAAAGTTTAAAAGTGAAGATATAGGGGGTCGCGCTGATCTCAAGCACCATACTGTTTTTTCCTGAACAGTGCACGGTCCCCGCCGGAATTAACACATGATCATGCTTTTTTACCGGCCAAACCTGGACATGCTTTTCAGCCTCAAACGGATCTCCGCCGGACTGAGCTTCTTCCAGTTCTGCAATCATCTCCTTCGGGTCAACGTTTTCACGCAAGCCAACATAAACGATTGCATCATCTTCGGCATCCATCATATAGTAGCTTTCGTCCTGTGTATAAGGGATCCCGAATTCTTTCTCTATGTATTCAGTCAATGGATGCACTTGCAGGCTAAGATTTCCTCCCTGCATCGTATCAAGAAAGTCAAAACGGATTGGGAATTCGTCGCCAAATC
>CAZXOJ010000236.1:0-6662 GCA_964642325.1 uncultured Bacteroides sp.
CTATTATGGGACGGTTTTGCAAAAACTGTGACAAAGGCTATTAATTATACCGTATAATATTGTGGGCTGTACTTTTTTATCCAATATGCTAAGAAAAATCCTGCCATTATTATAGAAATAATTAGCATCTCAGTTGAACCTAAATACAAATTAAATATTTCAGCTTCTGTAAAATACATACTTGTGTTTAAAGAAGTATGACTACTCCCAAACATTATGGCTATCCACCCAAAATGAAGTGCCCAGGAGTATCCAATATGACCAGTTTGAATAATCAAACTATTTCTAACAAAACCTACAAGAAACAGCGTTATCAATGTTGATATGCCTATAACTGCTCTGTCCACAAAAATCCATTTGTAAAATATATAATGTATCAAAGAAAAAAATACCGCCAAGCAGAGGGAAGCTACTACTGGTCTAATCTTCCATTTATTAACTAATGCGAAGAGTAAAATCGCTCCTATTACTATTTCTTCATTAAGTACATAGAATAAAACATGGTAATAATCACGCCAATTATAATACTCAATCTGGATATTTCTCTTATTTCCAATGTATTTCATTATCAAAAGAGCACATGTTGTAATTATGACAGTAAGTATTATGGATTTAGCAATTATTTGTAGATTTAATTGTAATCCGATCTGTTTTAGAAAACCTTTTCCCCAAATCAAATAACTTAGGAAGATTATTAATATTGAACCTATTGAAGAATACAACCACCCACCTAAAAAGGAGTATGAGAATAGTACATACAACAAGATAAGTAGAGAGAATAATAGTGGAATTTTTAGTCTAACTATCATAGTTCAACTTATAAGTATTGCCCACAACTTAGAAATATATACACCCAGGAATAGACAGATATGTTCAAGTTAACCATGAATTAATTCGACTCCTTGGGAATGAAAAAAAAGTGAGATTGACTGGTGCTATACTACCAAATGTGCGAAGGCATAAAATCTTAAATAAAATTAGGATAATATCTACAGATTTTCAATTAATTTCATTTCTGATTACATGCTTTGTCAAGTATGAACTTTTATGATCAAATAATAGCTTAGCACAGGATTATGAAAATAGAAAAAGTTGAGGCCTTCCTAATGTCCTTCCCCATGCCGGAAGAAGTCAGGCTTCCGTTCTGGGGCGGACTCAGGACAATTGTCAAAAGAGATGCCATGCTGATCCGGATTTCCACAGACACTGAGCTGGTGGGCTACGCTCCGGGGCCAGCTCATGAGCGGGCATTATATGAAATTAACGGCGAGATCAGGGAATTCCTTGTTGGAAGGGACCCGCTATATTGGAAAGAATTTAATTTTTCAGGCGGACCGGAACTGAAGAAGACTTATCATGCCTGCGAAGTGGCTGTAATTGACCTGGCTTCAAAATACGAAGGCGTCCCCATTTCAGAACTGATGGGAGGCCGGAAGAGAGACCAGATCAAGCTTTATGGCAGCGCCGGCATGTATATGTCCCCCAAAAGATATGCCGAAGAAGCGGCAGCAATTAAAGATATGGGATTCAAGGGTTATAAGATGAGGCCGGCACTGGGACCGGAGGAGGATCTTAGGACAGTTGAGCTGATGAGAGAGTCCTGCGGAGCAGAAATGGATATCATGATCGATGCACACACCTGGTGGAGGATGGGTAATAAAAGCTACAGCCAGGAAACCATAGCTGGACTATCGAAATCCATGTCAGCCTATCAGCCTTACTGGCTTGAAGAGCCCCTTCCGCCAGAAGACCATAAGGCTTATAAGGAGCTGAGAGGCAGGGGATATATCACCATTGCTTCTGGCGAACATGAACAGAATTTTGCAGGATTCGAAAGCCTGGCCAACATGAAGGCTGTCGATTTTCTTCAAATGGATGTTTGCTGCCAGGGTGGGTTTGAAATGGGATTGAATGTTTTTGACCTGGCTGCGGCTAACCATCTGAAGTTTGCATTCCACAGCTGGGGGACCATGTTGGAAGTACTGGCGGCGGCACAGCTGGGAATATGCCGTGATGAGGAAGTAGTGGAATGGCTGGAGTACCCCTGTTATTCCTATCCTGATAGAAGAGGAATGTACCCCTTCCCACTGTCAGATGATATTCTGGAGGAGGAACTCGAAATTTCAGATGGATATTTAAGGGTTCCTGATACCCCCGGCCTTGGGATAAAGATCAACGAGGAAGTGATCAATGAGTATCCCTTTATACCCGGACCCTGGTCATTTTTCCACCAGGAATCCCCAAGAGAAACAATTGCGGTGACCGGTGACCACAGTATCAAGTGGCTGAAAAGCTAGATGCTATTTTTGCTGTGACAATACCGGATATGGCACATCATATCCTTTAACTGAATGCCAGAGTACCCGGTTAAATGTATCTTCATCGATGCGGTCAACATCATCGAGGTCCTGCTTCAGTGACATTTCCGCCCAGTGACGCGCTTCTCCTGTCAAGCTTTCGAGGGGTGGGTTCAATTCGTCAAGAGGAATATTATTGGGCAAGGCTTTATAAGGTGTGAAATCCGGGGTATCGGTAAAGCAGTCCGCCATGGGCTCTGCCGCATAATCAAATTGATTCATTGGGGGGATACCGAGAATATTCTCCATGGTCCGCATCATATTTATTTGGGAATAATAGGTTGAAACAACTTCACCGCGTTTTGTATACGGGCTGATAACAAAACCCACCGTCCGGTGCCCGTCTACATGATCCAGTCCCGCCTGAGGATCATCCTCAGTCACCAGAATACAGGTTTCATTCCAGAATTTGCTATGTGAAATGGCCTCAACAATTTGACCCAGTGCCAGGTCATTATCTGCTACAGCTGCCCGTGGAGTCGGTAAGCCTGGACGTGTTCCCGAGGTATGATCGTTTGGAAGGAGCATGATGATGAAATTGGGAAAGTTGTTGTTCTTCTCGAATTCTTCAAGTTCCTTGATGAATTCTGCTGCGCGGTATATCTCAGGTACCTTGTTCGGGAATCCTACGAAGGTTGGACAAATGTAGGGTTCAAGCTGCTCAAGGTTGGCTTTGGAACGGATTTTTATCTTATTGCTTCCCTCCAGGAAATCCTGGTAGATATCAGTGAAAGTGGCGTCTCCAGGTTCTATCACAGCATCAACGAATTCACCATAGTCACGAAAGGTCAATCCATGTCTCAATACGTTATCCCATATAAAACCCGAGCTGGCATAGGCCAATGCATCGTCGCCATCATATGGATAGCTTCGAGTAAATCCTCCAAAAAACTTTTCAATGTAGTCGGTAACATATGCTTCATCTGTCCATTGATGCCCGTCAGCACTTAGGATTCCACTGCAATAAAAATTATCCAGCAATACAAATGTTTCTGCCAGTTTATGGTGATTTGGCGTTACCTCGCGACCGAAATGGACAAGGTTAATATCGCCATTCCCCTGAGACATATCGCCAAATACCTGATCGTAAGTGCGGTTCTCCTTGATTATGTAAACCACATGCTTAAAATGTGATTCCTGAGATTGAATCTGTGGAACTGCAACCTTATTTTTGATTTCAGTGCCTGATTGGGTTACTGCCATCTTTTGCACAAAAGCATTATTCTGGTCCACCCTTTCTGTCATATCCGCAAGCTTTACCATATCAGGCATGGGGATCAAGGATACTGATCCCATATGGTCATGGGAATTATAACCAGCCCTGTCCGTTCTTTGATTTCTTGAACCCGTACCTTTTGCATTTGCTACAAACATGAAATTAGTTCCTTCATCCAGGATTACCGATGCGGGATACCATCCGGTAGGAATATATCCAATAACCTGGCTGCTTGCTCCGATACGTATTACACATATTGCGTTATCCGTGCCATTGGCAACGTAAAGCATTTTCCCGTCCTGAGATATTGTCAATGCATTCGGGCCACTGCCGAAAGGTAAATCCTTATCCAGGTGAACTGAGATTTCTTCAACTACTTCATCTGAACTGGTATTTATCACCGAAACAATATCGCTGTTTGCACAGGCCACAAATAAATGGGTATGATCGGGACTCAACACCATACCGCTCGGATGGAGTCCCACCTCAATATTCTTAACCTCTGCAGCTACCGCCAGATCAACCACGGAAACACTTCCATTGTTGGCTATGCCGGTTTCAGGATCGACAAGCACCTGGCTGCCGGAAGTGTTGTAGGTGGATTCACCCTTACCTGGTCTCCGACCTCCCCAATTGCTCACATAAGCTTTTGAACTACTAGCCAGTACTACCTCGTAAGGTGCTATCCCCACCGGGATTTCCTTCACGCTTTCATCTGACATATCCACAATTGCCAGGGTATTGTTCCGGCTCAATGTAACATAAACCTCATTTTGTTGCTCACTAACTGCTAATCCCCCGGGGACAGGGTTCCCTCCTATAGATGGAGCTGGCAATTTGATAGTATTCTGCCATTGCATAATGAGATTATCATCCAATTCGGCAATGTGCAACTTATCCTTTGCATCCGTTGTATATATCCTATGCCCATTTTCCGAGACAGACAGTCCCGTAAATGAACTGCCGCTTCCTTCGTAAGGCAATGATTGTAAAATGGTCCTATCCCGGATACGAATAATATCCAGTGACAACCGGTTTTTCACTACCAGCAGTTTCCTGTCAGGAGTCAGCGCCAGGTCTATCGGCCTGCCTGGGAAATAAACCTGGAGTCCGGCAGGTCGTAACAATTGATTGGTTGGCACCAGAATACTCCCGTCAGGTTGGGGACCAACCTGTATGTTTTTCACCGGCTTTTGGGCTTCTGATGTCAATGTTGGAAGCAATACGAACAACGCAAAAAATGCAGCTGAAATAATTCTGTTTCTTCTTTTCATAACTAGGTTTTATCATATGGATTATTCATTCTTCTTGCACCGCTGGAAGCACCTGGTTAATTATTATATCCAGGATGCTATACCAGTTCTGGCCAGCCTGTGAAGTGTTGATATTTCGAAACATTTACAGTTAACAAGATACAACCATATTCTTAAAAAACAGGACTCACCGGGTACTGTGATCATGGATTCAAGTGCTTATGATGGGGATGCTGCCTGAAAGGAAACTGCTTAACCGGACAATAAAAACACATAAAAATCGATAATTTAAAGGAGATACCGGATAATTATCTAGAAAGAAAAAGTACATTGAAATCTACGATAACATTTTCAATTAAATCATTATGCGTCGATTAACTTATTTATTATTGGGATTGGTAATCCAGCTAAGCACATCAGCACAATCCGCTGCAGAGGCCCCTTTTACCGAAACAGACAGCACAGCCACAGAGCCTGTCGTTTTTACAACATCATCGGCATCAGCCTACATCATTGATCTGTTGGAGACGGATCATTTTTGGAGACCAGCCGGCGATACCGTAAAGCGTTCGCTGGCAAGGTTGCTTGATCATTTCAAGGAGCCTTTCGATAGTGTCGAAAGGCGTCTTTCCAGTTTTAATTATGATGCGATAAAGCTTGAACAGGTGGATATTGTCCGAAATGACACTCTTCCCCTTAGGTGGCTCAATGACTCAACATTCATTATTGATACCGTTGGACTGAAAAAAGAACCTTTGATCATACAAAAGACGGTGATGAAAGAGATTATTTACAATTCTGCTATGGATTCAGCGGATAATATAACCCATATGGATACACTGGTGCTGTCACGGGACACACTTACAACCATTCGCATCGATACCGCATTGCTGGAGTCCATGAAAATACAGCTGTACCAGATTGCCCTAAACCGTGTTACACCCCCACTCATATCTCCCGGCAGTGAAAAAATGGTAAGCTTTATGGCTGATTCCGGAAAAATCATTGTATCGGACAGGGCCATGGCCATGGTGGCCGCAGAAGAGTCACCCTTCTATATTGTTTCCAGTGAAAGGATACTGGATTCTCTCCAGTATGCCATTGAAACGCTTTTATCGCATACAGCAGAGCGTGATTCAATTCTTTTATTTTTCAATGACATACTGGGCCAAAAAACACCCTTCTGGCTTACCCAGGGGAAAAATGATCTATTCAGGTTTTGGGTCAAGAATTACGAAAATGACTCCATCACCATCTGGATGGGTAATCCCTCAGAACGCGATATTATGCTGATCCTGGAAGAGGATCTTGATGTTGTACGGCTGGAGAAAGAAGATGTAGATCATGTACCAATAGTCAGTGTGAAGCCAAAGCAGTCCCTGGCAGAGGTGGAACCGTTGGCAGAAATCCCTGTATACTGGGATTTTGATTTTTCAAGTTCATTTACACTCAACCAGACCTATTTCTCCAACTGGTCCAAAGGAGGTGAAAATTCCTTTTCGGGTTTGCTTGACATTAACGTGGGGGCCATATATACCAACACGGAGGCCAAAACACAGTGGACCAACGCGGCGCGTTGGAATTTCGGTACCTTAATCACGGAACAGTACGGTTTGAGAACCAATGCCGACATGCTGGAATTCAATTCGAAGTATAACAAGGTCATCAGGAAAAAGATCGATTTCAGTGCCGTTTTTTATATGAAAAACCAGATAGCCAGGGGATATAATTATCCCAACGATTCTGTTGTTGTGTCCAAATTCCTGAATCCCGGTACATTTACCATTGGCCTGGGGGTTGAATATAAACCCTTCAAAAACACCACGCTTAACTTTT
>CAZXOJ010000237.1:0-6648 GCA_964642325.1 uncultured Bacteroides sp.
ATCAATCCAGACATAATGTCCTTCAAGGTAGGCTCCGGTGGCTGATATAAACGGCGGATTAGCTGTATAGTAGAACGCCAGCAGCACAATGCCCCCGATGGCGGCATAACGGGATAACATACCCAACATCAATCCCAGGCCAACGAGGATGAGTCCCCAAATATTAATAACATCCACCACCTGCAGGACACCTGGATGAGCAGCAATCCAGTGGAAGAAACCCGCAAACATCCACCTGGATTCCAGGAGGTAGCTGGCCGATGTCCATCCTGAAGTTGTGAGTTTTACGATCCCTTCATAAAGAAAATGCCAACCAATGGCGATCCTCAGGATGGTAAGTACCCATAGGCTTAGATTATTTAACCTGTCAACAGCAATACTTGAATTTTTCACTTTATGGTTATTAATTGTTCATAATGGATGTCGCCTACAATTTACACATTTATTCGATAACTGTAATTGTTCCTTTGTGATCAAGAGCTTTATAATCAGCGCCCAATGTATAGGCAGATGGTTGGTAACAAATCAATCTGGAGTATTCCAGATAAAATTATAATTTTAAGGAAACCAGATTTTGTAAATACTAAGTGATATGAAAAAACTAATCTTATGGACCCTGTTGATTATTCCTAGTGCCATGATGGCACAGGGAACAGGAACGGATAATCATGACCTCCCTGTTAAATGGGAAGAACTTACTTCACCGGACTTCATTACCGCCGTTGAGAGATCAGCCAAAACTTGTGTTATTCCGCTTGGGATATTGGAAAAACACGGGCCTCATATGCCATTGGGAACTGATCTAATTGATGTAAGGAAGATTGCTACAAGTGCTGCAGGTGAGGAGTATACTATTATATTTCCACCGTTCTATTTCGGGCAGATCTATGAAGCCATGCAACAGCCCGGCACTGTGGCCTACAGTCCTCATACTGTCCTGACAGTCCTCCAGGAAACCTGCGATGAGATACACAGAAATGGAATTGAAAAGATAATCCTGGTAAGCGGCCATGGTGGTAATAATTCCTTGTTACCTTATTTCTGTCAGATGCAACTTGAAAAACAGAAAGATTATGCCGTATATCTCTTTAGACCTGAGGACTCTGAAGATTTTCAGAAAAGATTGAACAAGATGAAAAAGACAGATTGGGATGGACATGCTGGGGAGACGGAAACTTCAATGATGCTGGCCAATCGTCCTGACCTTGTTAAGCTCGATATGGCAAACAGCCAGTCAGGAGAAGACCAACAAAGATTGGAATCGATATCATATGCTTACACAGCCATCTGGTGGTATGCAAAATTCCCCAATCATTATGCTGGTGACGGGAGCTATGGAACCGAAGAAATGGGAAAACTAATTTTGGAGAACCAAGTCGACCAGCTCGTGGAGATGATCAGGTCAGTGAAAGCAGACCAGAAGACTTTAGAACTGCAGAGGCAGTTTTACCTGGATGCTAAAAATCCATTAGAAACGGAACAATAAAAGTCAAAAAGACACACCGAATTAAAGATGATTGATATACTGAATAAAATTTTCGATCACTCTTCTCTCTAGTTTCTCGGCTACTTCTTGATTGACATTCCGGGGATTCCATTTAGGTTCAATTTGGGGTTTATTATGCAGGATTCCGGTTTGCCGAACTGATAATTCGCCTTCCTCCTGTTCCGAAAGATCGACCAATTCAGGACGAAAAGCCATAAGCCATGTGGTTTCACTGTATCCAGCATGTCCCCCAACAGCATAATAACCATCGTCTTCGCTCAAATCATTAAATTGGTAGGTTTGGATGGCATGCACTTTCATCTTCTGGTTTGAATTTTCAGCTGCAAGATCTTCAATTAATTCACGCTGTCCTTTCCCTCCGTGATGATTTATCAGGATAGCATGTTTAATCCCAGATCCCGAAATCGCCTTCAATCTGTTTCTAACAGTAAGAGTCATTTCTTCCTTCAGACAATATTCACTTTTAAGGGGCAGTTCAGGAAAATTCATCCCGTATATTTCTTCGTCCTTGCTGAAGCCCCATGTTTCCTTTCGATCATCGGTCCTCCATGCATCAAGCCCGAATGATAAAGGCCTGAACCAGATACCACCTACATGTGAAGCTGCATGCCGCGCTAGACCCTCGGAGATCAAAGCATCTGTTCCCATAGGGAGATGAAAAGAATGCCACTCAAACATAGGTGAAACAGGGACGAATGCATACGGACCTTTATTAATCGCTTCCAGTATTTCACCTGGACGCAATTCCTCTGCTGATCTGATTAACTCATTATTTACTTTTGACTTATTATTATGGTTTGCAAATAACTGCCTTGGCAATGAAATATAGACAGAACCTAAAATACCTGCCTTCAATAATGACCTCCGTTTGTTCTCTAACATAATTAACTAATTTATAAAGATTTATACTATTTATTCCCGGCATACTTTCTGCCTTCATCCAGCATAACCAGGTAATTGTCCAACGGAATATAGTTGGCTATAGAATTTCCTGATCCAAGGCAATATCCGCCTCCTGGCATGCATTCATCAAGGGTCTGTCTTACCCTGCTTCGTATTTCATGCTCACTGCTCCTGCATAAAAAATCCACATCTATCCCTCCCAGGATTGCGATGCGGTCCCCGTACCTCTTATTCGCAGCCACCACATCCTCGATGGTATCCTCAAAAGAATGCCTGGCATCTATCCCTACTTCTTCGATCAGGTCCTCCATAATCAGGTCAAGGTTGCCGCAGGAATGCAGCAGGTAAGGTCTGCCTGCCTGATGAGACAAGTTGGCCATCAATTTATGCCCGGGAAAGACAAACTCCCGCAGGTCATCCGGACTGATCAAGGGTCCCCCGCGGAACCCCATATCATCAGATCCCCAAATGATCTTTACCCGGTCAAACTCCAGGAGCCGCCTGATTACAACCTCATAAATATCCAACAGTTTCTTGCTGATGGCCTCCACCAGGTCTCGTTCCTCGTACAGTGCATAACATAATGTTTCATAACCCATCAGCCAGCTCAGAAACTCAGCGAAATGTGCAAATCCCCCGCTTCCGATGACACACATATCATCGGGCAGGTTCTTTTCGTACCATTCAAGCTTTGTGCTTCTACAAATGCAGGGATTTGGCCAGGGATATTTCTCAAATTCCTCCCAACTGCTTATGGGACCCTCTCTTTGATTGATGAATTCACGTCCACCTACCCTCCCGATTTTTGCAGTATCTGTAACGGACAACTTATCCAATGGCATATCAAAATCATCCAGTCCGCATCGAACATAATCATAGCCCAGGAATCGCTGTATCCTGATCTCTTTATTAAGATCAAAGAATAGGTCTGCCTCTCTGATCCCCTCGAGCAAACCAAACCTCTCGCAAATAATATCTTTCACTTCATCATCAAGAAACAATTCAATATGATGAACCCTTTCAGGAGTCCCTTTTCTTTCTATACAATCCACTAAACTTTCCCAGCTGGGTGTAACCGGCATACTGAAATATCCATGTTCCATGCTGAAGATTAAATGCTTTCCCTAAAACAAAATTAAACTTACCTTTGGATTTTATGGTATTTGATATGAACTACAGAATTAAAAACCTCAGCGTCCTGCTGTCAATTATCTTTATTAACCTATTGATATCCAATGTATATTCTCAAGAAGATAAAGGCACCATTACTTTTGAGCCATTTATCTGGGAGTCAGAGGTACCTGGGGACTGCCCATTTGAAAGGTCAAAAGACATTACAGGGATACTGTTTACAGGGACAAGCAGTGATTACAAAGTGGCAGATACCTGGTATTTTTCCTGGGCATCCGATGATAAATTATATTCACCTTTCACGGACGGGGATGTTCCAAGGCTGGACGGTGGAAGGGATATGTCCATATCATATATGAATCCGTATGTAACCGGACAGGCCGTTGCAGAGGGTGAAGATCCTACCGACCTGAAGATCTACAGCCTGGGATTAACGTCCAGTCCCCCCCATCCCTACGGCGGCCGCTATCCCTGCGGATCGCTGGTATATAACGGTGTATGGTACTATGGTACCTATTGCCTTGCTCCGGAGGGATCAACAACATTCGGCAAGGATGTATATAACTGGCCCTGGCTGGGTCCCCTGGTAGGCTTCAGGATCTCCACTGATTTTGGCAGGACCTGGGAGGAGAGTCCACATACACCGGAAAAACCTCTCTTCGATGAGACAGGCATGTGGGGACACCCTGTAAAAATAGGGGCTCCTCATTTTGTGGATTTTGGCAAGAATATGGAACATTCGCCAGATGGATATGCTTACCTGGTCGGACATGGGGCCGAATACCCTGACATGGAACCCAGGTTTGCCAATCTTTCGTGGATCAGCGGGGACCAGGTCTACATGATCCGGGTAAAACCCAGCATTGAAAATATCAACGATTCTTCAAAATATGAGTTTTTTGGAGGCCATGATGCCAGCGGTCAAGCTGTGTGGACATCCGAATTTGATTCGATCAGTCCCCTGATAGACTGGAATAACAACTGTGGTTGCGTCACCATCACATACAATGCCCCTATGAAAAAATATCTAATGTGTGTGACCGATGGATGGCCTACTGTGGAGAAGATGAACTCATATATCCTTGAATCAGATCATATTACTGGTCCCTGGAAATTGGCAGTATACATGAAAAATTTCGGCGAGCAGGGCTACTTTTTAAATATCCCTTCCAAGTTCATCAGCCAAGACGGAAAAAGCATGTGGTTATGCTATTCGGGTAATTTTGCCACGGACTGGCGCGATATTAAAATTGAGGAAGATCCACCCGGTAGCCACTATGGATTGGTACTGCAATCCATAGAGTTGTTAACCCAGGAAAAGAATGATGAATAATTTGCGATACGGTCCTATTTTATGACTGTCATCTTTCTGATTTTGACAACGCTATTTCCAAAATTTAGTTCATATATATAAATCCCACCCGGTAGCTGGTTTGCCTTCAATTCAATGGCATAGTTGCCTTGAGTTTGAAATTGATTAACCAGGGTTTTTACCTCTTTTCCATGGATATTATAAACCTTCAATGTAACATGATAAGCACCTGGTAAGGAATATTTTATTATGGTAAAGTCAGTGAATGGATTGGGATAGTTTTGTAACAGGTTAAACCCTGTGGGTAAACCCAAATCTTTTTCTACTCCTACATTACCAGAGTAATCGAATTTAACGGCAAATGCATCCCAAAATCCACCGGAAAGAGCGTTAACCGGTGAACCCCAGGTTTCTTCGCTATTGCCCACAATGTATGTTTTGCCATTGCCGTCAACCACGATGCCATAACCTTCATCAAATGCTGAAGATCCCATAAACGTGTTCCATTGTAATACACCGTTGTTGTTTAGTTTTAAAGCAAATGCATCATCCATTCCCGCGAAAGGGTTGACCGGCGATCCCCAGCTTGAATGGATGCTTGTACCCGCAATGTAAACATTACCGTTGTCATCCACTGCGATACTTCCACCTTCAGCAATAGAAGATCCCATAAATGTATTCCATTGCAACACACCGCTGTTGTTTAGTTTTACGGCAAATACCTCCACCGATCCCTCAAAAGCCATTACTGGAGATCCCCATGTTCCACTGCTAGTACCCGCAATGTAAACGTTATCGCTGCTGCTTACCGCGATGCTTTCACCATAATCAGTGCCTGATGATCCCATAAACGTGTTCCATTGCAATACTCCACTGTTGTTTAGTTTTGCGGTAAATGCATCATAACCTCCTGCATATATGATTAAGGGTGAGCCCCAGGTTGCATTGCTGAAACCCGTAATATAAACATCACCGTTGCCGTCCAGTGCGATGCTTTTACCCCCGTCATCAGATGAACTTCCCAAAAATGTGTTCCATTCTAAAACACCGTTGCTGTCCAGTTTTACAGCAAATGCATCAAAATCTCCTCCTGCATGTTCGTTTACCGGTGAACCCCAAGTTTCTGCGCTACTACCTACAATGTAAAGGTTACCGCTGCCGTCTGCTGCGATGCCTCTGCAATATTCCTCCTTGATTGAAGCTCCCATAAATGTGTTCCATTGCAATACACCGCTGCTGTTCAGTTTTGCAGCAAATGCATCATAACCAAAAGCTCCGGCAAACGGGTTTACCGGTGAACCCCAGGTTTGATAGCTACGGCCTGCAATGTAAATATTACCTCTTTCGTCCAGTGTAATGCTTTCACCGTAATCAGTATTTGAGCCTCCAATAAAAGTGTTCCATTGTAACACACCGCTGCTGTTTAATTTTGCAACATAGGCATCATTACCTCCGGCATGAGCGTTTAGTGGGGAGCCCCAGGTTGCATTGCTGTATCCCGCAATGTAAACGTTACCGCTGTCGTCCACTGCGATGCTTGTGCCCTCATCTTTATCTGAACCTCCCAAAAAAGTGTTCCATTCCCACTCAGTTTCAATTATTAAACTAAGCCCAACCATGTTTGCCTTTGTTATGAAACATACAGAAAGCAAAGACAATAGCAATACAGGTAATTTTGTTCTTGCATAAATGCGGGAAGCTAATACGTTCATCATGATCTCTCCTTTTTTATGAGAATAATTTCTGTGAAACGATATATTGGGGAAAAAATATTGGAAGTATATCAAATATACAA
>CAZXOJ010000238.1:0-6621 GCA_964642325.1 uncultured Bacteroides sp.
TAGCATGGTTGAATCGCTTGAGTTCATCACGGGTCAATGATATATAGGCAGTCCTGTGTTCCGGTAAAACAACCATCTTCTGCTCAAGGCTGTAACCCAGAAGACGCATTCTATCTTCTGAATAATTATCGTAAACGAGGCTGAAGGTGCGGTCCTTATCAATCCCACGAAGCAGCAGTTCCTCTACAATCTCAAATGTACGCGGCCGGGAACTGTTAAAGCTGAAACATCCGGTATCTGTCATTATGCCAGCATACAGGCATGTTGCTATCAGCGTGTCAATCAGCTCCACATCTCCCAGTCCCTCGATCAACTGATAAACCAGCTCAGCAGTGGAACTTACTTCCTGGTCAGAGAAAATGAGATCTGCTTTACACTCCGGATGAGGATGATGATCTACCAGGATCATGGTGACATCTATTCCTTCAAGAACCTGCTGCATCTCTCCCAGCCTCCCAGGTTCATTAAAATCCAGGCAAAATACCAGGTCTACATTTTGAATTTCCTCCCTCACCTTATCCCCTTGTTTCGAAAAAATCAGGATCTGGTCAGCACCCTCCATCCAATCAAGAAAGTGAGGAAAATTGTTGGGGACAGCCATACTAACCTCGCACCCCCTTTTCAACAGGAACCAGTATAATCCCAGCATGGACCCTATGGCATCCCCATCAGGGTTTATATGCGTCATCAATGCAATCCGAATAGGAGGTACAAGGACCTTCTTTAATTTCCTGTATATTTCTTCCGGGAGAGTTGTCAAGTCTAGGTTATTATGGCTAAAAACGAATGGGCAAAGTTATCAATTATTAGTATATTCGACCGATTCGAACAAAAAAATCCAAAATATGGCTGAAAATATCACTCTTACCATGATTAAACCCGAAGCTGTCGGCAAAAACTATATCGGTCCCATTTTACGAATGATCAATGAAGCCGGTTTTAAGATTGCAGCCTTGAAACTTACTAAATTAAGTACCAGGCAGGCTGAAGCATTTTATGCAGTTCACAGTGACAAACCATTTTATGCTGATCTTGTTGCATTTATGTCATCGGGACCCATCGTGGCAGCAATCCTTGAGAAAGAGAATGCTGTAGCAGACTTCAGAAAACTGATCGGGGCTACAAACCCGGAAAATGCAGAAGAAGGCACCATCCGGAGACTATTTGCAGAATCCCTCCAGATGAATGCTGTACATGGATCCGACAGTGATGAAAATGCAAAGGTGGAGGCAGATTTCTTTTTCGCAAAAAGCGATAGGGTAGCTTACATGTAAATCCTACTTCAGGATAATTTCTTCAAGCATTTCTTCACCGGCAGCTTCATTGAGCTTTTTCAGGATCTCATTTTGAAGCATGAATAGTTCATTTCGGATTACCGATGAGCGGAGATAGACAAATAGTTTCTTGTCCTTTATGAAAATCCTTGTAGTTGCCTTTGCAACGGATTTACCCAAAAGTGATTCCCAGGACTGGATCAAATGTCGTTCCTTTAGGGGTTTTTCAAGTCCTGATTCCTTCAGGTAAGCCCTTATGACATCTCTAATATTTTGTGTATTACTTCTCTGCATCGGCCTGTATATCAGGATTGTTCACTGACACCTTTTTTGCCAACATGGAATAATTTATAGTCGATCGTCAGTTCAGTCAATGTGTTTTTAATACGTTCGGGATTGGTGTCGGTAATAAAGATCTGTCCAAATTCATGATCTGCCACCAGCCTGATGATCTGTTTTACCCTGTTAGCATCAAACTTATCAAATACATCATCCAGCAAAAGGATTGGGTGAAAACCATTCACCTTGCGAATAAAATCAAACTTGGCAAGTTTCAGGGCAACCAGGAATGTCTTTTGCTGTCCCTGGCTTCCAATCCTTTTGATCGGGTAGCCTGACAGGGTCATTCCCAGGTCATCTTTATGAATTCCGGCAGTCGTATACTGCAGGATCCTGTCTTTTTGCTCATGCTCCTTTAACAGGGTCCGCAGATCCTTATCCAGGAGCTGAGATTTATAAATCAAGTCTACTTTCTCCCTTCCTTCTGAAACCGATTCATAGTATTGTTGAAAAATTGGTAGCAGGTCCCGGATGAACTCAACCCTTTGTTGGAATATATAATCACCATGCCGGATCAGTTGTTCATCCCAGACTTCCAGCTGGTCTGGTTGATATGAACCGGAACGGTGAAAATTCTTCAAAAGGACATTTCTTTGTCCCAATGCCCGGTTATATCGTATCATGCTCTCAAGGTATTCCCCGTTAAACAGGGAAATCACAGCATTTAAAAATTTTCTCCTTTCATCTGAACCTTCCACAATCAGGCTGCTGTCAGCAGGAGAGATCATAACCACTGGTAGTAGTCCCACATGCTCAGACAGTTTTGTATATTCCTTTTTATTCCTCTTAAAAATCTTTCGCTTATTCCTCTGCACTCCACAGAGGATCTTTTCATCCATTCCTTCTCTTAAAAACTCCGCCTGAATCAGGAACTGGTCTTCTCCATGACGAATATTCTGGGAATCCAGTGAATGGAAATAACTCTTCGTCAGGGAAAGGTAATATATCGCATCCAGCAGGTTAGTCTTGCCCGTCCCATTATCACCCACAAAACAATTGATCTTGTTGCTGAAATTCAATTCCAACTGATCATAGTTTTTAAAATTGATAAGTGAAATATGTGACAGGTGCATGATCTGATTCTTATTTGACAAAAATAGAAAATCCGCGGCGATTGTCGTATTTTTTTATTCAATACAAAACAATTACATTTGCGTTGTTTTTTCAGAAAGAGTAACACAATGGTAAAGAAGAAGCAAGTTTCTGATGCAGGTCTGGAAGGCGTAGAAGGTGCATTAACAAAAACAGAACAATTTATCGAGGATAACCAGAAATGGATTGTCAGAATCATTACTGGTATAATGGCTTTGGTGATCATTTTCATCGGCGCTAAAAGGTTTTACCTGAATCCTCTTGAGGAAGAAGCTCACGGACAGATGTTTGTAGCAGAGCAGTACTTCGAGGTTGATTCTTTCAACCTGGCTTTATTTGGTGATGGTAACTATTCGGGATTTCTTCAGATCATCGATGACTATGGAATTACCAAAGCTGGCAATCTTTCCAAATATTATGCAGGGATATCTTTCCTGAAACTTGGTGAATTCGAGGATGCCATTGACCACCTGCAGAAATTCAAGTCCAAAGACAAAATGGTAGCTCCTATTGCCACAGGAGCCATAGGAGATGCCTTTATTGAACTGGGTGAGACCGAGAAGGGACTCAATCACTACCTGAAAGCTGCCTCATTGTCTGATAATAATTTCACTACACCCATGTTCCTGATGAAGGCCGGACAGATCTATGAAGATCTCGGGAACAATAAGAAGGCCCTGGATATTTACGAACAGATCCGGAAGGAATTTCCTGATTATTCGAGAAGGAATAATATCGAAAAATATATTACACGTAGCAGGATATCATCCTGACCCTGCCATGGCCACCAATCTGAATAACCTTTCCAATTTTAACCCGGCCGATATTCCTCCTGTCAATGGGATGAAGATCGGGATAGTAGTCTCCGAATGGAACCGAGAAGTAACCCAAGCGTTGCTGGAGGGGGCTACAAGAACACTGATACGACTGGGCATAATCGAGGACCATATCCAGGTCCATTACGTTCCCGGGAGCTTTGAATTACCTTTGGGTGCCCAATTCATTGCCGAATATGTAAAACCGGATGCTGTGATCTGTCTTGGAAGTGTGATACAGGGAGAAACCCGTCATTTTGATTATATCTGCCAGGGAGTAACTCAAGGCATAACCGATCTGAACCTGAAATACAATCTTCCATTTATTTTTGGTGTACTTACTACGGATACCCTGGAACAAGCAAAAGACAGGGCTGGTGGAAAGCACGGTAACAAGGGGGACGAAGCAGCCGTTACCGCGTTAAAAATGGCCCACATGAAAAAGTCCCTTACTTAATTACCGTATTTATCTGCAAATCTTTTTTAAAAGCAAGGTTGGCTACCGGCCAGCATTATTTTTTCTTAGGTGGATTGTATCCCCGTTGTTTGGCCATGTCTTGCAACCGTTTCTGGAATTTACTCTGTTTTTTAACAGATGACTTTTTCTGGTTACTGTGTAGTTTTTTCCTCAGTGCATCCTCATCAACAAAACGTTTGGATATTTGGTTTTGTCCGAATGTAATGATATTGGCAAGGAAATAATAATAGGTCAGAGCCGAGGACCAGCTATTGAGCATGAACATGAACATGACGGGCATAATGTACATCATACTTTTCATGCCCGGCATCTGGGACTGTCCCATATTGGCCTGGCTACTGATCTTCATGGTCAGGATGGTAGAAGCGGTCATTAGCAGTGTAAACAGGCTGACATGATCTCCATACATGGGGATTGTGAACGGCAGGTCCAGAATGGAATCATAGGTGGACAGATCGTGGGCCCACAAAAATTGCTGTTGCCTTAATTCTATAGATGTCGGAAAAAACCTGAACATGGCGATCAATATGGGCATCTGTAGAACGACAGGTAGACATCCTCCCAGGGGACTAACCCCAGCTTTCTTATAAAGCGCCATGGTCGCCTGTTGTCTTTCCATGGACTTATCCTTAGGAATTTTCTCATTGATGGCATCAATCTCTGGTTTCAGCGCCTTCATTTTTGCCATTGAAATATAGGAGCGGTAGGTCAAAGGGAAAAGGACCAGTTTGATCACCAGGGTAAGTATCAGGATGATCAGTCCATAGTTGTTAATGAAATTATTCAGGAAACTGAACATTGGAATAATCGCATAACGGTTGATCACCCGGCTCATTAACCCCCCGAGTCCAACAAGATTCTCCATTTCAAGATCATAACTTTTCAAGGTATTGAAATGGTTTGGGCCAAAGAAAAAAGTCATCTTTTGTTCCTGGTTCGGACTCTGTTCGAAGGGAATACCAATCTGTGATTCAAAGATCTTTAGGTATTTGGAGTCATCCTCCAGTTTTGTTGACCGGACCGTGGCATTGGCAAAATAATTCTCGGCGATCAGTACTGAAGAAAAGAACTGCTGCTTAAAAGCGATCCATCTCATCCTGGTAGGTATGTCTTTTTCAAAAAGATCCTTCTTGCTCCGCATATTGAATTTCTCAACCTCATCCTGGTAATGCTTGAAAAACATGGTGGTGTAATTCAACTCATTGGTTCTCCCCATTTCCTGCTGGGGCACATAGATTTTCCAGTTCAAATCGATGAAATTATTGTTCTGTGACATGATCTCATTCATGTTCACAAAGCGCATATCAAAACCCACCCGGTAATCACCCGGCGTCATTGTATATACATACTCGATATATCGGTTCTCCCCAGCTGGAAGCTTCATTGACAGGGTGACCGGTGCATTGCTTGCGTCGAGATGTGACCCGTCTGAACTGGGTGTAAAAAATAGCTCGCTGGTGTTAATGCTCCGGTTTTGGGCGAAAAAGCTCATCCCGAATATTGTAGAATCCCCATCAAAGAGTATAAGGGGGAGGGAATCATGTGTTTGATAATTTTTTAATTCCACTGTATAAGGCCTGCCTCCCAAGGTGGAAATACTCATCCTGATGAGGTCATTCTCCAATGTAATATATTGATTATCTCCAACGGCAGCCTCACCAAATACGCCGAATGCATCCTTATACTGATCTAAATTTACGGGCTCCTGAGAAGCATTTCCAATCTCTTTCTTTGCTTCAGCAGGATTGACTGCATCTTGGACCTGTTGGGGTTGGGATTGGGGTTGCTCTTGCTGTTCTGGCAGGATCATTGCCTGTGCATTTCTTAACGAATCCTGCATACGCTGCCTCTCAGCTAATTCTTCCTTGGAAGGGCGCGTAAATAATGAGTAGCCGATTAAGATGCCAGCGATTATTAATAATCCGATGATTGTATTCTTATCCATTTATAATTATTTATCAGCTGAGTGGTTAATTGAGGATTTGACAAATTGTATAAACAAGGGGTGCGGTTTCATTACCGTACTACTGTATTCAGGATGAAATTGTACGCCAATGAAAAAGGGATGTCCTGTCAGCTCCATGATTTCTACAAGATCACTGTCAGGATTGACACCTGATGCAATGAATCCTGCATCCTCAAATGCTTCCAGGAAAGTGTTGTTAAATTCATACCGATGCCGGTGTCTCTCCCTGATAAAGGTTTTATTATAAGCCTTGTGTACTAAGGTACCTTCCTTTATTTTGCAATCCCATGCACCCAGTCTCATTGTACCTCCTTTCTCAGTGATCCCTTTTTGCTCTTCCATCAGGTCGATGACAGGATACCTGGTCCCTTCGTCCATTTCGGTGGAATGGGCATCCTTATAATCCAGTATGTTTCTTGCGAATTCAATCACAGCACATTGCATCCCCAGGCATATCCCCAGGAAAGGGATCTTGTGCTCACGAGCATACCGGGAAGCTAATATTTTCCCGTCGATGCCCCGGTCCCCGAATCCTGGAGCAACAATAATACCTTGTTGCCCAGCAAGGATCTCATTTACATTTTCTTCGGTGACCGCTTCTGAATGAATGCTGTTTATTTCAACTTTGCACCTGAAGGTAGCTCCTGCATGGCTCAA
>CAZXOJ010000239.1:0-6601 GCA_964642325.1 uncultured Bacteroides sp.
CCAAAAAATTGTATGGATTGAATGCTTCGGGCCGTTCACCAAAATCCCTGACCCTTGAATATTTTAAGGATAATGGATATACCTCCATCCCGGCTTACGGACCATTGCCGGTATCTGTCCCAGGATGTGTCGATGGATGGTTTGAAATGCATAGAAGATTTGGATCACTTGATATGACGAAGGTCCTGGCTCCAGTCGTTACTTATGCAAGGGAAGGTTTCCCGGTTTCAGAACTGATTGCCTATTACCTGGAAAGATCAGCAATGGGATTAAAGAAATATCCGGGGTTCAGGGAAACCTATATGCCTGGTGGTAAGACAGCTGCCAAAGGGGAGATGTTTAAAAACCCCTACCTGGCTAATACATTGGAAAGGGTAGCCAAGGAAGGCAGGGATGTTTTTTATAAGGGAGACATTGCCAGGACCATTGCACAATATATGAAAGACCAGGGAGGGTTTTTAACATATGAAGACATGGCGGATCATCGGTCTGAGTGGGTTGAACCGGTTTCAACGAATTATCGCGGATATGATCTTTGGGAACTTCCGCCGAACGGACAGGGCATCGCAGCATTGCAGATCCTGAATATTCTCGAAGGGTATGATATTGCTGCCATGGGATTTGGAAGTAAAGCATACATTCATGCATTCGTTGAAGCCAAGAAACTTGCTTATGAAGACCGGGCAAAATATTATGCTGATCCAGCTTTTAATGACATACCTGTTGAAGAGCTGGTTTCAAAGGAATATGCTGCAGGTAGAAGGGCACTTATCAATTCATCCCGGGCAGCCAGATCCTATCCGGCAGGTGAACTTGAACGTGGGAATACCATTTATATGACGGTGGCTGACAGGCACGGGAATATGGTATCCCTGATCCAGAGTAACTACCGGGGTATGGGCAGCGGGATGACCCCCTATGAACTTGGTTTCATCCTGCAGGACAGGGGAGAGCTGTTCAGCCTGGATGAACGACATTTTAACTGTTTTGCTCCGGGAAAACGGCCCTTCCATACCATCATCCCGGCATTTGTAACCAGGGATGGAAAACCTTATATGAGTTTTGGAGTAATGGGCGGGAGCATGCAACCCCAGGGACATGTACAGATCCTTGTCAACATGATCGATTTTGGAATGAACCTCCAGGAGGCGGGGGATGCTCCGAGGATACGGCATGGAGGTTCCTCACAGCCTACCGGTGGCGAGATGCTGGACGGAGGGACTGTTTACCTGGAATCCGGAATAGATTACGAAGTGATCAGGGAGCTAGTCAAAATGGGACACCAGGTACAGTTTGATATTGGAGGGTATGGAGGATACCAGGCCATCCTGTTCGATGAGGAGAACGGGGTCTACTACGGAGCCTCAGAAAGCAGGAAAGACGGCCAGGCAGCCGGGTATTGATGATTACTTTTTAACGATCTTGCGCGTTTCAATTTCCTTCCCCTGCCGGTCACTGATACGGAGATAATAAACACCCTTTTGAAGTGATTCAAGATTCAGGGATCCTTGCAAATCCTCCTGTCTAACCATTTGTCCCAGGATAGTGAAAATTTCAATCTTACCGCTTTTGTTTTCTAAACCACGGATATACAATATGTCGGCAGCAGGTATTGGGAATATCTGTATTGTTCGTATTGTTGGAGCTACAAGGTCCTTTTGAGACACATACAGGAAGCTGGCCTCAAAACTCATGGTATCACCCAGACAACCGTTTTCATCGGCTTCAACGACGGTAAGCATTCCAGTCCCATATGTTCTCCATTCCACAGCAAGTGATGTCGTTCCCTGCCCTGACCAGATCTCTCCGCCATCCACCGTCCAGTTAAAAGTACTTCCGGTCGATCCATCATTCACCGTATAGATATAATTAGTGTCTTCATAGAAAGTTTCGGATCCCTCAATTTCCGCAGTTTCCACCTGGGGAGGCTGGATAAGTGTAATATCCTCTTCACCTGTACATCCAAGTGAATCAGTGACATTTATATGATATGATCCTGCTGCAAGGTTATCCATGAACCGAAAAGGCGAAGTAAATCCACCAGGTCCGGTTGTATAAAAATAGAAACTGCTGATATCCCCAAATCCTACAACTTCCCTGATCTTGATGGAACCATCTGTTAAACCAAAACACTGGATATTGTAATCACCATATGATGAAACCTCTATTACCATTTCTACACCGCTTGATAATACCAGGTTGGTATCACTCTCTGCCGAGCAACCCTCGGCATCGCTGATCAGCAAATTGTACCTTCCTTTGGCCAGGTCCTCTAGATCTTCTTCGTTGCTGGAAAATCCTGCCGGTCCCGTCCAGGAAAACAGGAAAGGCAGTTCGCCTCCGGAGGGGGTGATGTAGATGGCCCCGTCAGATGTGGGGAGACAGGGATTATTAATGACAGAATCGTATCTGACGAAAATAGGATCCGGGGCGGTAAGGGAAATGGATACATCACTCCTGCAATTCAGAGAATCAAAAACATTTAGGTGGTAGTTCCCAGCTTCGAGCGAATTTATTTCATATACATATGACTTAAATCCCCCGGGACCGTTCCATATATAAGTGTAATTCCGCCAATCCATCCCATTGCCTTCAACTGTATCAATTGTTATGCTCCCTGAAGCATCTCCATAGCATTCCAGGTTATATTCATCATAGGAAGACAGGGTGTAACTTACGGATATTGGATCTTCATCCACAATGGCCTGTTGGAAATTCGAAATACAACCATCATCATCGGTAAGATCCAGGTTATACATTCCTTCCCCCAGGTTTTCAATGTCTTGGGTTACAGCTATATATTCAGAGGGACCGGACCAGTCATACTGGTAGGGCAGACTTCCTCCGCTGGCACTGATATAAATGGCAGCCTCCTGCCTGCCCAGGCAAAGATTGTTGTGTAATGAGTCAAGAATAATGCTTACCCCATCGGGCTGGGAGAGAATCACGCTGTCTTTCTCCGTTGCCATAGTGGCATCAGTCACGGTTACCTTGTAATACCTGCTGGCTGCAAGGCCAGTAACTGTCAGTCCGGTGGAGATGGAATCATCATTCCAGAGAATCTCATAGGGTTCTGTCCCACCCGAAATACTAACCGTTGCTGTCCCGTCGGCATAACCATGGCAACTTGGATCAGTATTTTCAGTGATTTGTACGTTGAGTTGGGACCAGAGTTGAGTAGATGAGCTAAGCAGAAGAAAAAGCAATAGTATAAGTCTGTTCATCGTGCATGGATTCGTAGGTTATGCTCGCTTATACGTGATTTTTATGGGGAAGGTTTGCTTTCCGAACCTCACGGGATGACTTGTTCTTAGAATTTATTTAAATAAGGCCTTGAAGGAGCTTTACATTGAAAAGATTGGACAAAAATTAGTTTCTTTATCCTCCTGATTATAAAGTTATTCTTAGCTTCGACCTGCTATATGTCAAGAGATTCCCGCAAGAAAAGAAGAAGGTATGCCAGGATGTTTCTCCTCTCCGGCATTTTACTGGGCATTTTATTGATGTTTGTTGGGAATAAAGCAGTGGTAAAATCATCCACCAATGATTTCTGTGCAGCCTGTCATGTTCATCCCCATGCCACAGATACCTGGAAAAGATCTACCCATGTTGATAACCAGCGTGGGATTTTGGTCAATTGCGTGGATTGCCATCTACCTCCCAAAGGGGAAGGCTACCTTGTCGAAAAGACCAAAACAGGGATCAGGGATGTCTGGGGTAAGATCTTCAAAGATGTCGAGAAGCTGAACTGGGAAGAAAAGTCCCAGCCAGAATATGCAAAGAAACATGTTTTTGAAATTTCCTGTATACATTGCCACCAGAATAACTTCCCCATGGGCTTATCCACTGAAGGTAAAGATGCCCACCTCTATTACGAGCAAAAAGAATCTGAGCTTCATTGTATCAATTGCCATATTGCTGTAGGACATTACGATCCTGATAAACTTCATGCACATAATATGCATTTTGGGGAAAGCGAATCAGTGGTTTCTGAATTATATACTGAACCCTGGGCCATAGATGGTTTTACAGATTTTACCGAATACATCCCGGAAACACGGATAAGTTTTGAAATGGTTGCCATACCGGGTGGAACCTTCGAATTGGGGAGCCCTGATGACGAATTATATCGCAGGTCGAATGAAGGGCCTGTAAGAAAAGCAACCATTTCCGGATTTTTTATGGGAAAGATTGAAGTCAGATGGGATGAGTATCTGGCCTTTTATGCTGAAACTGCCGCTCCCGGCCGGACCACTGATGCTTATCTCGATATAGGGAACAAGGATCCGGATGCAATCAGCGGTCCTACTCCGCCATGGGGTGACCCGGGACAGGGATGGGGAAAAGGTGCCCTGCCTGCCATAACCATGACACCTCATGCAGCTGAGGTATATTGTGAGTGGCTGACGAAAAAAACAGGTAAGAAATACAGGCTGCCCACGGAAGCTGAATGGGAATATGCTGCACGTGGTGGGACTTCAGGGCCATATTTCTTCGAAGGGGAACAGAAAAAATATAATGAGGAACGGTTTCTTAATAAGATCTTTGGGATAGATACCAGTAACATAAATTCCCATATTATTTATAAGACAAACAGTGCTGGCGCTACCGGAACAGCTGATGCCATAAAGGAAAATCCCTTTGGACTGGTGAATATGCTGGGAAATGTCAGTGAATTCTGCCAGGACTGGTATGATGAAAATGCCTATGCCGCTTATCCTGAAACTGGCATAACTAATCCAACCGGACCAGCAGAGGGGACAGAGTATGTCATCAGGGGAGGTTCATTCAGGAGCCTGTCGCCTGAGGTACGTTGTGCAGCCCGTGAACATACCCGAACAGTAGCCTGGCTGAATACAGATCCGCAGATTCCCAAAAGCGTCTGGTGGTATTCAGATTGTATACATGTTGGTATACGGGTTTTATGCGAATATGAAGAAAATGAGTAACTTATACGATTCTTTTAACCAAATCTAGTATTATGGAAAAAAATGATAATTCTTTCAGTCGTCGAAAATTCCTGGGCAATGCCGCCCTCGGAACCATAGCTGCTGTTGGTGCCGGTCAGTTATTATCCTCATGCAGCAGCGGCGGGACCTCATACGCAAGAGAAATTGAACTTCCACCCCTGCTTGACCAGGCCCCTGACGGGGATCCCATCAGGGCCGGAGTGATCGGATGTGGTGGCCGTGGTACAGGAGCAGCCATAAATTTCCTGAATGCCGGTCCGAATATTGAGCTGGTAGCCCTTGGGGATGTATTCCAGGATAGGATTGATAAATGCAGGGCAGACATTAAAGAAACAAAAGGTGTCGAAGTAGCCGATGATAAATGCTTTGTCGGTTTTGACGCTTTTAAGCAGGTACTGGAACAGGATATTAATTATGTTATTCTGGCAACACCTCCATATTTCCGCCCTGAGCATTTTCAGGCATCTGTGGAAGCAAGAAAGCATGTGTTCATGGAAAAGCCAGTAGCCGTTGATCCTGTCGGAGCCCGGTCTGTTATGGCTTCAGCAAAACAGGCTACAGCTGCAGGACTTTGTGTTATTACCGGTACCCAGCGGCATCATAATAGAGATTATGTGGAGATATACAAACGTGTTGCAGGTGAAGGAGCAATCGGGAAAATTGTTGCTGCCAATGCTTACTGGAACGGGAACAAGCTATGGCATAAACCTCGCTTGCCAGAATGGTCCGATATGGAATGGATGATAAGGGACTGGGTAAACTGGACCTGGCTGTCAGGAGACCATATAGTTGAACAGCACGTCCATAATCTTGATGCGATCAATTGGTTCACGGGGAAATTCCCGGTAAGTGCAGTTGGTTTTGGGTCGAGACAAAGAAGGCCAACCGGAGACCAGTACGATAATTTTTCTGTGGATTTTATTTATGACGGGGAAGAGCACATGCACAGTATGTGCCGGCAGATCAACGGTTGTGTTAATAATGTTTCTGAGTATATCCGTGGCACCAATGGTTATACAAACTGTAAAAATACGATCTGGAACATTGATGGTACTGAACAGTTTACCTATGAGTATCCCCTGGATGAATCCGGTGAACCAATGACAAAACCAAAGGTTAGCCCCTATGATCAGGAGCATATAGACCTGATCGCAGCCATACGGACCGGTGAATATGTTAATGAAGCAGAATTCACAGCCAAGTCATGCCTCACCGCCATAATGGGCCGAATTTCAGCCTATACGGGTAAGGAAGTTACCTGGGATGAAATGATGAGTTCAAACCTGGAAATTGGACCTGAAACAATAGCTATGGGTCCTGTGGATTACGAGGCTATTATACCAATACCAGGTGAGGCTCCCCCTGAGGATTAAGGTTTATCACAAAATGGGTTTATAGGGACTACCGGAAAAATCAGTCCACTTAAAACCTATCAACTGCAGCATAGGCTTCTATGAGGGCGATTTCGCCCTCTTTGCCTTGCATTGAATTACCGTGCTCCATGCCGACGATACCTGTGAATCCTTTGCCATGGATATGCCTGAAGACGTTCAGGTAGTTGATCTCGCCGGTAGTTGGTTCCTTGCGCCCGGGATTATCCCCTACCTGGAAATATCCGATTTCTTCCCATG
>CAZXOJ010000240.1:0-6573 GCA_964642325.1 uncultured Bacteroides sp.
ATGAAAGATCTTCTGTCGGTTTTCATGCGTATAAATTTTACATTTTTTGGCCCTTGGGCACGATAAGGATCCTTGGAATCCTGACATGGTCAGGCTGGTTCATAATAAACCTGGCTGCTTCAACAATATCTTCACCGGTTAATGGTTCGCGGATATCGAGCAAATCCACCGGATGAACCTCCCAATCATTGTGCAATTCTGTCAACACCAGTCCGGGTGCAATGCATGATATTTTTATATCCGTATCGGACAATTCTAAGCGGACCGCCTCGGACAGGGCTTCCATGGCAAATTTGGTGGCAGCATAGGCTCCAATGGTTGGCCTGACCCTTGTTCCTGCCACGCTTGATATATTGATCACATGCCCGGATCCCTGATTTACAAATCGCTTCAAAAATCGGTATGTTAAGCGGAAGGTTGATTCAATATTCAAACGGAGCATAGATGTCATTTTATCAATATCAGTTTCCGCTATGCTCCCCTTGGTGATGACCCCCGCAGAATTAAAAAGGTAGTCACAGTGGCCATATTTCTGGTAGACATACTCGTCCAGTGAATCCACAAATTCTGCTGAAGTAAGGTCTCCCGGGATGATGTCCACGTTTTCTGACTGCAGGGTCTTTAAGCGGTCTTCCCTGCGGGCGGTAAGTATCAGCCTGTGCTGATCAGCAGCAAGCGCTTTCGCCAGGGCCAGTCCAATGCCACTGCTGGCTCCTGTTATCAGGCATGTTTTTACGGTACTTTTTTCCAAAATATATTGCTTGATGGGGTTATTGCCATCTAAGTTAAGCATTATTGGAATTCAAGCGAAAAACTTAAAGGCCAAAGCCTCTTTCATTTTATAGATAAACTGGTTAAATTAGTTGTCGAAGAAAAATTGCCGCATGAATATAAATTCAAACCATTATGGAAGAACCTCTGAAACCTGACAGAAAATACCTTATCAAAGGAACCTGGATCATTGTAACTATATCAGCCTTTCTTGCCCTGCTCATTGCCATCATACACCTGGTCATCTACCTGGTCGACGGGGATATGCAGGCTGCTGAGATCTTATGGATCGTATCCCTGTCAATTTTACTTGCGATGTGGGTCATCGCTTATCCCATCCTGTATCTATGGTATAGAAACTTGGAATACAGGGTATATGAGGACCGTGTATGCATACATAAGGGCATATTGACCAAAACACAGCAAAATATACCTTTCCGTGCGATTACTGATTTTGCACTCGTCAGGACACTATATGACAGGTTCCTTGGTATTGGATCCATCAAGATCCAGACTGCGGGAAAACATATTTCGTCCTCCTCACAATATGAAGGTAATTTAGCCGGATTGATCAACTATGAACAATTACACACTGATTTACGGGAAAGGGTAAAGAAACTACATCCGGTTTCTGGATCTGTAATAACCCGGGAAAGTGAAAAACCAGCAGATGCTGAGCTTTGGCAGGAGATGCTGAAAGAGTTAAAGGAGATCAGAAAAAACACCGGAAAATAAGTACCACTTAACAATCCTTTAATGTCAGAGAAAATACCTTCCCTTGGCGGAATTTCACCGGTACAGGCTAACGATCGCATTCAATCTCTTGATGTTTTGAGAGGTTTCGCGATTCTTGGGATCCTGATCATGAATATCCAGAGTTTTTCCATGATAGGTTCGGCCTACATAAACCCTGCCTCATATGGCGACTTCTCGGGTGTTAATAAATGGGTCTGGATCATTGGGCAGGTGCTGGCCAATGCTAAATTCATGACCATTTTCTCTGCCCTTTTCGGGGCTGGTATCCTACTTTTCTGGGATAAAGCCAGATCAGCTGGTAAGAGGGCTGGCCAATTACATTACAGGCGGCTCTTCTGGTTATTGGTTATCGGACTGATCCATGCATATTTTTTCTGGTATGGTGACATCCTGGTAGGATATGCTCTCTGCGGAGTGCTGGTCTATCTCTTCCGAAAAGCCAAACCGGGTTGGCTGTTATTGCTGGGTTTCTGTTCCATGATGGTTCCCTTTCTCATTTACACATTTGGGGGCATGACCATTGAATACTGGCCGCCAGAGAGCTATGAAGGAAGCATGGAAAGCTGGTTACCGGCAGCTGAAGCCATACAGCATGAAATAAATGCATACCAGGGCCCCTGGCTTGGCAGGATGAAAGTAAGGGCAGAATCGTCCATATTCATGCAAACATTTTACTTCCTGATAAAGGGGAGCTGGCATTCGGGAGGTATCATGCTACTTGGTATGGCACTGTATAAGTGGGATTTTTTATCAGCCAGAAGATCCGTAAAAACCTACCTGGTTTCCATGGTCCTTGGTCTGATTTTGGGACTTCCATTGATCATCTATGGTATACTGCAGAATTTCAATCATGAATGGTTCCATGATTATTCCATGTGGTTTGGTTCTCAATTCAATTACTGGGGCAGTCTTGGGATAAGCTTGGCCTACATCAGTATCATCATGCTTATTTGTAAATCAGGGATATGGACCTGTTTCAGAAGGATTCTTGGGCTTGTCGGCCGGACTGCCCTTTCCAATTATCTATTCCAGACCCTGGTTTGCACTTTTATTTTTTACGGATATGGACTGGGACTTTATGGAAGTTTACAGAGATGGCAGCAGATATTGATTGTTCCTGTTATCTGGACTTTACAAATGACACTAACCTGGCTTTGGATGAAAAGATACAGGTTCGGTCCGGTCGAATGGCTCTGGCGCAGCTTGACATACTGGAAGATCCAGCCCATGAGGAAAGTAAGTTAAGGGCCACTAAAATATTTTCAGCAAGAGAACGTCTCTAAAGATGAAACCGAAGATCCAATGTCATGAATTCAGAAAACGGGAGAGACCATCATCACAAACAGCATACTGGCAGGGAAGACCTGACCGGTGAGCACAGGCTCGGGGACAGTGTCCAGCTAATTCTCATGTTAATATTCCTGGCAGTATGGATACTTGACTCATTTGTGCTTGAGTTCTCGACATTCCTGGCTGAAAGCATACCCTGGTTCATAAAATTCCCTCTTGGGGCCATCCTGCTGATTTTTACTTTTTTCCTGGAACGGTCCGGTCTGAGAACCGTATTCGGAAAGCCCCAGGAGACTCCACATGTGATTACAAGTGGTGCATTTTCACTGGTTCGTCATCCCATCTACCTTGGGGCAATTCTTGGTTATGCTGGAATGATTTGCATGACCCTCTCCCTGGCATCAGTAGCTATATTTATTGTTATCGTTGCCTTTTACAGCTATATTTCCCGGTATGAGGAAAAGTTGCTCACCCAAAGGTTTGGTGATGAGTACAGGGATTATATGAAAAAAACCCCCATGCTGTTCCCTGTAAAATTCAAGCGCAATAAGAATTAGGTTTCTCACTAAGCTATTGTTTCAGTTTAGGTTACATGAAAGATTCCATAAACTCCCGGGCTGTCATAACCGGGATTTTACTTTTCCGGAATCCTGACATGTTCCTCGTAACAATCAGATCCTGGTCATTTTCGATGGCTGTGAAATATTGAATAGCATCCTCGAAATCATTAAAATCAGAATTAAGTGCCAGATCTAAAATTTTATCATCAAGGGATAACACCTGTAGCAGAATAACCAGGTTACGAAGGATTTTCCTTGTTTCCTGTTCAGGTTTAAGTTTTGTAATTACATAGTGAATATTAGCCAATGACAGTGCAGAAATAGAAAGACTGATTATTTTCTTATCTGCCAGGGTAAAAAGTGCGGCAGCATTATTATAGAATGGTATTCTCCGGGCAAGCAGATCCAAAGTGATATTCGTATCTAGAAGGATTTGTTTCATGTATATTTTTGATCCAGGTAATCAGCATATTCTTTCCCATAATCATAATTAGCCGGAAGATCAATGACTCCACTCAGGCCCTCCACAAGGGGTGTAGTTTCAATCCCAGAGTCACCTGGTTGAGTAATAGAATCCAGATAGGCCTCAATCATTTTTGAGAGACTGGTATTTCTTTTTTTTGCATATTTTTTAGCCCTGGCAATCACCGTACCATCGAGTTTTAAAGTAAGTTTCGCATTCATTTTATTGCATTATACGTACAAAAATAGTAAAAAAGTACGTATAATGCAATAAATGACTTGAAATCACCATTCATGACCTCAAACCGGAGATGAATGACAGCAACTATTCTTCAACTGGCTGGGTCTGGGGGGAAAGGAACAGGAAATTGTCACAATTAATTTCTGTAGTATATCGCTTTTTTCCCTCATTATCCTCCCAGGTGGATGTTTGTATTTTACCTTCAACATATAGTGGATCCCCTTTTTTTACATACTCTTCTATGATCCCGGCCACCTTGTTCCATACAACAATGGTGTGCCATTGGGTCTTCTGTACTTCATTCCCTTCTTTGTCCACATAAAAGTCATTGGTGGCAAGCGGGAAGCGGGCCACCTTTACATCGTCATTGATCTGGTTAATTTTAGGATCTTCGCCTACATTGCCAACCAGGGTTACTTTGTTGATACCTCTTTTCATGATTAATGATTTTGGATGAATAAATTTAAAATGTCAACCCTTTATGATAATCAGGGTGGAATATCAGCCAATTCCTCCTGGGCATATTTCCTTATATTTATATTCGTAGCATAAATCCAATAATGATGAATAAACCGTGCATTTTTATTCTACTGGCCTTACTTCTTAGCAGTTGCGGGGCCCGCTATCCGAATATCCTGATAGAAACCGAAATGGGAGAGATCATAGTCGAGGTGTACCCGGACAAAGCACCGGTGACGGTGAATAATTTTCTTACCTATGTGGATGAGAACCGCTTCGAGGGTGCAGTTTTCTACAGGATAGTCAGGGGGGATAACCAACCTGGTGACAGCATCAGGATAGCCGTCATACAGGGAGGGCTCTACGAAGACGACCATCCGGCCATGCTGCCGCCCATCGCTCATGAGACCACCCAGCAGACCGGGATCCTGCATGAAGACGGTGTGATATCCATGGCCCGCTGGCATCCAGGCACAGCCACCAGTGAATTCTTTATTTGTGTAGGGGACCAGCCCGATCTGGATTACCAGGGGATGCGCAACCCGGATGCACAGGGATTTGCTGCATTCGGAAAGGTCATAGCTGGCATGGATGTAGTGAAAAAGATCCATCAGCTGCCCGTAGAGGGGCAATACCTGGATCCGACAGTTAAAATACTTAAAATAAGCAGGTTAAATTGAATTTTCTATGATGAGGTTGTAGATCTCCTTTTCCGTGTGGCCGAGAAATCTTAATTGTAAGGGGATGATACTCATCTCGCTCATCCCTGGGATCCCGTTTACTTCCAGGAAGTAGAGCTCTCCTTCATTGATAATAAAATCAATCCGGACCAGTCCCATGCAGTCCAGCACATCATAAATCTCTGCTGTCATTGCCTGGCATTTTCGCGTCAGCTCTTCTGGTATATCAGCAGGGGTTTCTACCCTGGACCTACCTTCTGTATATTTGGCTTCATAATCGAAAAATTCATTTTTCGTTATGACCTCAGTAACCGGAAAGGTAAACTCCCTGCCTCCGGTCCTCAATGCTCCACAGGTGAACTCCCTGCCGGGAATGAATGATTCTACCAGGACCTCGCTGTCTTCTTCAAGGGCTACGTTAATGGCAGCTGCAAGATCGTCGGCTTTGTTTACCCTGGATACACCGAAGCTAGATCCCCCGGAATTGGGTTTGATGAAACAGGGAAGGCCTGTCCTGTTTATGATTGTATCAGCATCCCATGGCATTGATTTTCTTATCAGGAATGCATCTGCTGAACGTATCCCGGCCTGGCTCAGGATATTTTTGCAGGCATATTTATTGAAGGTAAGGGCCAGTGAAAGTACACCGGAGGAGGAGTACGGGATATGCAGCATGTCGAAATATGCCTGGAGTTTGCCGTCTTCTCCAGGGGGACCATGCATTGCGATGAAGGCATAATCAAACCGGATCTCCCGGCCTTCCAGCTTGAAACTGAAATTGTTTTTGTCGACAGGGATTTCAACTTCATCATCAGGACCTGTCTTGACATGCCAGTCATCTTCCCGGATGAAGACCAGGTATGGTTCATACATATCCGGATCTATATGCTTCCTTACCTGTCCGGCACTTTTCAATGATATGACCAGTTCTGATGAATCACCTCCGGTGATGATGGCTATGTTTTTTTTCATTTCCAGGAGCGGGGATTGATATCAACAAATATACTGTTTTTAAGCTTTTATTCCCCGGTGCGGCCCCCCGTGTACCTTCGCCATTTTTCAATAACCTGTGTCATATCTTCAGGTAGTTCCGAGTCAAAGAACATCTGCTCGCCGGTATCCGGATGAGTGAATCCGAGGGATTTGGCATGCAGGGCATGGCGGGGGAGGGCCTGGAAGCAATTCTGCACGAATTGTTTGTATTTGGTAAAGGTGGTCCCCTTCAGGATTTGGTCCCCCCCATAGGTCTCATCATTGAAAATCGGGTGCCTGATATGCTTGAAATGTACCCGGATCTGATGGGTGCGGCCCGTTTCCAGCTGGCATTCCACAAGGCTGAGGTATCCCAGCCGTT
>CAZXOJ010000241.1:0-6556 GCA_964642325.1 uncultured Bacteroides sp.
CTTGACTTTACCTGGTACAAATCCAATACATTCAATCAGTTGTTGTCAATTACATTGCCAATACCCTCAGGATATGCCTCCAAATTTTTTAATGCGGGGAATGTTCAGAACAAAGGAGTGGAAATTACGTTGAATGCAATTCCGGTTCAAATCGGAGATTTCTTCTGGGACATTGAATTTAACTATGCCAAAAATAAGAACCTTATTGTTAGACTGTCAGATGAACTTAGAGAATATACTGTCCGTCGCCGTAGTTGGGCGACAACGATCAAAGTTGTTGAAGGAGGACCTTATAATCAGATATTCACAAGAGGTTTTATTAGGAACAACCATGGCCGGATTTTAATCAATCAATTAGGTCTGCCCGAAACAAGCCCCGGACAAACCATGCCGATGGGTACTGGCAACCCGGACTGGATAGGTGGGCTATCCAACAGATTTTACTATAAGGGATTCAACCTGAGCATACTGATCGATACACGAATGGGGGGTGAAATAATCTCTTTCACAGAACAGAGTCTCTCATTTGAAGGGTTTTCTGAGGCTACACTTAAAGGAAGAGAAGGTTTTGTCGTAGACGGTGTAATGGAGTCTGATGGCAGTGAAAACACGATCGAAGTGACCGCAGAAATGTACTGGCATTCGTTGGGAGGTAGAAGCACACCCATTGGTGAAGTTTTCCGTTTTGATGCTTCCTTTGTTCGTGTTCGGGAGGTTTTATTGGGTTATACCTTTAATTTAAATACTCCTGTACTTCAAAGTATCAGTCTTTCACTTTACGGGAGAAATCTGGGCTTTCTGTATAATGCTGCTGAGATTCTTGATCCCAATATGTCTGTGGGTATAAGTAATATTCAGGGCCTGGAGGGCTTTGGTATACCAAGTTCAAGAACCTATGGTTTGAACGCAAGGTTTAGGTTTTAATTATGAGTGAACATATACTGGATGTCATATACTTTATCAAAATCCATTCTGATAATACCTATGTTAAGAAGGTAATGATCAGGTAATCTTTCATAAAAAGTCCGGGGTCAATGTCGTGGATTATTTAGTGTTGTCGTAAAATTAGCCTGTAACCAGCCACTGCTCAAATACTCCCCATTAAGTTTCATTTTCATCATTGTCAACAAGGTCAGGCAAATCCATCTCTGTTATTAAATGTCCGGCTGGAACCTCAGCGGAAGTTAGATCATCAACTATTTTACTGAATCTTGGATCAAAGATCGGTTTGCGTAGATTATAATAGTTTTTAGCCCCCGGTTGGGCTGCATAAGCAAAAAATATTGTACTGTTATATCGCCAAACTTCTTCAGAGATAGATTTGGCCTTATAATGAAGAAAGATATTCTCAAACAGTTTATAAAAACTGAACATTACATGAACATATCTTGCTCTTTCTTTCTGATCAAGAGAGTTGAAATCTCTACAACCCTGTTGAAATATCCAGGCCAAATCAGGATCTGACATTACGTAGAAATTCCACTCCTTTAATGAATTGAATGTGGATTCTCTCGTCGATGTAAATAGACCTTTAGAATTGGCGCGAACCTGAAGTGCCAAATAGATCAATGACCCAATTACACCAATTGCCCCAATTGCCTCGCCTATTGAACCGATATCCGACCAATTCATAATGATTATCTTTTGTTCCTGCAATATAGTAAAAATCTTATATTGAATTATTTGCAGCAAGTGAACCTGAAGGTTCTTATCCCCTATCTTTCAAGGTAAACAAGCCCGGTTTGAATTTCAATGTTATTGCTGACCAGGTAAAGCCTTAACAATTCCATCATGAGGTTATCTGCCCGGGTGATGGCCTCGTAATGTCTGTGTTTGGAACTGGCTTTTGGCAGGGGTGATAAATCATCGAAAAACATATGCAGGGCCATTTGTGCAAAATGATGTGCCCTGTCCAGGTAAATCCCGTCTGATGTTATATCATGGGCGTTCAGCAGCAAGTGTATTACATCTCCCAGGGATCCAGGGTATACCGGGAAGTCTGTAACCGGTTCTGTATCCAGGTAGCGGTCTGCAGCAGACAGGACCAGTTGTCTGTATCCTAAATCACCTGTTTGAATGAAACGCAGCATACATATATTGGCCGTTGATGCATCAGTACTTTGGCCATAGCCGGTTGTCCACCGGTCTGAATAAACCCGGTTATTCCCATCCCGGACATCCTCTGCAGCCAGGGTCTCAGCATTCCCCTGTGATACAAATCCTGGACCGTCAGGTGAAAGATCATGCTTTATCCTCAGGTAAACCTCATCAATCTCCAAGGCCATTTCTTTGAGTTTCCCGCCCAATTCTTCTGGTAACTTTGGTACTGCATCCCAGAGATCAATGGCCAATCCCAGGTTACTGTTTGGCCAGAGCAAGAGGTTATTGGAGCGTGGATTATCCACCTCACCTGGTATGGCTCCTGAGATGCTGTTTCGGTTCCGGTGGTAAAAATTATAGATTACATCGATGGCCCTAAGGTACAGTGTATCCTTTGTCTGTTTGTATGCCTCCGCCCAGGTGGCAATAAAAAACCCACCATGCCTTGGATACTGGTTTTGGATTCCCGTCCGATGCTGATCATATTGAGCATGTCGCGAAAACTCGCCTGTCTTTTGGTCATGGATCTGATGATGCCATAATCCGGAGGCAAAATCGATGCAATTTGGAGGTGTCAGCTCATAGCATTTCTCCCATAACATCCATGGCCTGAAAAACTCATGGTTATAGCGCTGGCGTTTTTCAATCGTAGTTTCTGTGTTAAAATCCCATCCAATATGCTCTCCCCAGGCCATTAAACCGGTTTGTTCACTCTGGCAGTTTTGAAAAAACCATTTCAGCGTTCTGTCTGCCTCCTCCGCATATTTCTGGTCTCCGGTCAGACCGGTCAGGGCGTAGAGGATCTGATAGAGGGCCTGGTCATGCATGGGATTGGCACCGGTAATCATCCTGTCATATGACCTGATACCCCAGCTTTCTCTTTCCAGGGAAAGTAAGGCTTCCAGAGAATCACCTTCCGGCAGTTTCAGAGTTTGCCGTATAAGTGTTGTAGCGATCAATGGTGAGTTCTCTGTCCCATAGGTATCTCTTCCCTCATCTAAGAGAGCGTTTGCGTAATCTTCTACATAATCCAGGTACTCGCTATGTTTCTTGAACTGACAGGAGCCTAGGACCAGGGTGACCAATATTACAATATAGATTCTCATAGGGTGTTATTTGTCATTAAAGAACCTGAAGATTCAAGTTCTTTCTGCAGCCTTTTATGGATCTTTTTTTCTTTCCTGGAAAGTTCACCAATTTTTAAGGGAGATTCTTGGTCTATGTCATTCTCCAGGTCAAAAAAGTCACCATTATTGAAAAGGACATAGCGCTGGTCACGGGCCATTTCCTTTGCTCTTTCCTGGTTGCGACCACGTTCCCAATAATGGAAAAAGATGGATTTGCGAGGTTTGCCTTTTTTTCCTTTTAGCTGGGGAAGGAAAGATAGCCCGTCAGGTTCCAGGTTGTTGGGGATCACAGCTCCCGCCAGGTCGCATAGGGTAGGAAGCATGTCTGAAAAATCGACCAGGTCATCAAGTGTCTTTCCTTGTGGAAAAGTACCTTGCCAGGAAACGATGAGTGGAACATGCGTGCCCCTGTCAATCATATAGGATTTCCCTCCCCTGATGATGCTCCCGTCTTTCATTTTCGTATAGATATTGGTGGTGGTGCCGTTATCCCCGGTAAACATGATCACCGTATTCTCACGTAATCCAAGTTCATCTACCTTTTCGACGATGCGACCCACTATCTTATCCATATAATTAACCATATCCGGGAAGAAACTGGAATCACCCGCATGCTTTTTCATGGGATACCGCATATTTGGATTCGCCCATTCCGGAGAATCAGGCGTGGGGGTGAAGGGATTGTGAACCAGGACCATTGGGTAATAAACCATGAAGGGATGTTCCTTATTTTCTTCCATAAATTCCAGGATAAAATCGCAGAAGACATCCGGTCCATACTGGTCCTTGAGTATGGGCAGCTCCGTTCCATTTTTCACTACAAGGGGGTCGGCATAACGCTCACCTGCCTGTTTGTATGTTGATACCTGCCAGAGGCAAAAAGCATCGAAGCCCAGGTCTGCCGGCCTGTTCAGATCATCCCAGCCCGGTTTTTTGGCCCGCCATCCATTCAGTTGCCATTTCCCAGAGATACAGGTAGCATATCCCGCCTTCCTGATAAGCTGGGCAAAGGTCACCTGGCTGGGATCCAGGTATTCAAAACCCTGGTAGTTCCGGTTATTATAAAGTCCGGTCATGATCTGGACCCGGGTAGGTGTACAAAGGGGTTGGGCATGGCATTGGGTGAAACGCAGTCCCTCAGCCGCCAGGCCATCCAATACCGGTGTTTCATATTCAGCAGCCCCATAACATGCCAGTGCTTCCTGTCCCAGGTCATCCGCCATGATGAGGATGATATTGGGTTTGCTCTCCCTGTTACTGGAATCTGGTTCCAGAAGGGATGAACCAGTGAAAATGAATACTGACAGACAGAGGGAAAAGGTGTATACAAATGATTTCATATCTAATGTTTTTGTTATTTTACTTTTAGAGCATCCCAGCGTACCAGGTAAGCTTCATCACCATTGTGTACCATGGATATTCCCCAGGTCAGTCCGGCATTCGCAGCTTCGCTTTCCATCAGGTCAGGACGAAAAGCACCTGGGGCCATAGGACGTTCTTCACCGTTTATTTTAATGTTTAAATTAGCAGCTGAGAAGTCCAAGCCATCATAGGCATACTCAAACGTTGAGCTCAATGATGCCAGGCAGGCAACTCCCCTACCCTGCTTCCAGATCAAAACTTCATGGCTTTTATCTAGGATGGGGTTGTTTTCATACTTGGTATATGGGCCTTCCGGATTTCCGGAGAAAGCCACCCCCATCTTTGTTTTGCCCGGGCCTTCTTTGCCATGCTGCAGGCTTCTGCCTTTATAGTACAACCAGAATTTACCGTCACGAACCAGTAAGACCGCATCATCAATCCTGTAGCTGTCAAAATCGTTATCCATATTACTTATTTGTATGGCAGGCTCTCCCCCATGAAGTCGGTTAAAGGGGCCATCCGGTGAATCAGAGACAGCCACGCCAATGGCTGTGATATCTGTTGTGGAATTGTTCTCAAAAACGCCGTCAGTTCTTCCGGGAGTAGGTTTCACTCCGGTGTAGAAGAGGTAATAATTCCCATCTGAATACAGGATATTTGGAGTGAAAGTTGCCTGTGAATCAAAGCTACCTTCGGCACCTAATCCCAGGGCTTCACCTTTTTCCTGCCAGGTATAACCTCCATCCGTTGATGATGCATACCATATGGACCCCCAGTAACCAGGTGACCTTCCATATACCTTTGTATACCACAGATACCAGGTATCACCTACTTTGATGACATCGCTTGGATCGCGTCGTGTACATCCCGGCTCATGGCCGATACCAGCTACTTCGTCATATTTAAAAACAAGACCTGTTAAGTCTTCTTTTACATCATTCAGATCTGCACCCTGCAGATTGCCTGGTGCATTCCTTTTATGCACACATGAACATATTATTGTTATCGAAATCAGGGTAATCAGGACCTGGATTTTCATCTTTAATCTTTTGTCAATTATTCCACTATTTTAGAAACGCGGAAGTTTTTATAACGTGCATTCCTGGATGCCATATGCCTTAGTCCAATCCGCCCGTTTTCAATGGGTGGCAGACTGGTATTTTTCCAGTGGCAGAGCATATTTTTGTCGGGTGCAATGATTTCCATATACAGGTCATTCCCATGCTTTATCACCGTGATTTGATGTTTAACTCCAGGTTGAAAAAGTCCAGAATCAAAATAATCAGGAGCCAGGTCCGTACCCTTCAAACCCTTGCCTGATTCAGGCAAATACCGGCGTGCCCGGATATAATCTACCTTTTCAAGTTCATCGGTATTGCCATAAGCAGCATAACTGATATGGTAGGTGTTCATGTGATTGAAATACATGCGCATGGCAGGAATCCTCCTCAACTCCGACCAGTCAAATATTTCTGCAGTGAAATCCCCCTTACTGCTTCCAGTAGCCTGTATATAGATGATATTCACGTATTTGGTGGCATTGTCCAGCCTGGTAAACTCATATTCAATCTTTATATCACCGCTGAAACTTTCTTTGGTCCACAACACGGAATGACTTGAATCTTCAGCCGGGACGGGGCCCGCATAAAACTCCATCCCCTCAGGGGAGTTATAGACTCTTGCCTTCATTCCATCCAGTAGCCATTTTTTATTCCATTTTTTGGTCCCGGGATCAAAAAATGTTTGCTCCCAATCGAGCTTCTGAAGTTTGTTAAATGACTCTTCCTGTGCATTGATGCTTCCCATCATACATGCCAGGGAAAGGAACAGGATTGATTTTTTCATGACCCTGTATCCTTACTTGGCAGCCTCTTCGATCTTGTGAAAGAAATCCCCGAAGATGGCATCCCTGCGGATGTGGTAAGCGGCCCGTATCAGATGCCTTGAATCATCAAAGCTAAAAGTAT
>CAZXOJ010000242.1:0-6548 GCA_964642325.1 uncultured Bacteroides sp.
TACCAGAAGAGAAACTAGAATCTGAATGAAAATAATCCGGGTATCTATTTACTATGACGCAGAAAATCCCTGTGTGCTTTTACCAGTTTTACTGTATTTAGAAATAAATTTTTCGATTCCGACATGGTATTTAAATGCAACACGGAGATTTTGGTACCGATCTCCTCACGTCGAATCATTTTAATCTGATTTTTATTCAGGCTTTTAATTCGTTTAATTAATCCGCGTCTTTGCTTCAGGAATAATTCCATTTCATCATCTCTCTTATCTTTCAGTATACTCAGGGCCATATTGAAAAACACTGATGCCTGGTCATTGAATTCAATAAGGTCGTTTTTCTGGTTGGGATTAAGCGGTGGCCGGAAATTATTTAAGTGGTTATAAATCGGCCTGGCAATATTGATTAATCCGTGGCATAATTCTTTCAATGCATCAAGAACCTGAACATAGATATGGCCAGTTTCAATGTCATCTTCCCGCAGTCTTAAGAGTACGTTATGAAGATCATCTCTCAGGCTTTGAATCTCAATGTCGAGACGATCAATTTCTTTGATTTGTTTCTTTAACTTTTTCCGTTTTTCATTTACAAATCCCTGCATAATATTGCGGTATGTTTTTGATATGATGTAAAGAGAAGTAATGATAGTGATATCAGAACTTTCCATGATTGTTTTTCCATCTTCTTTAATATTCAGGTTTTCAATTTCAGCCAGTATTTTATCCTCTGTTTCTTTTTTGCGGTGTAAAGTATGCGTTTTAAATAAAAAGAATATGGCCAGGGCGATAAGCAGAGAGATAGCGATCATCCCTCCAAAATGGATAATCAGGGCGACAATAAATGCAACGGTAAATGCACTGAAAGCTGTCAGGAACCAACCTCCTATTACTGCAACAACTCCTGTAATTCGGTTAACGGCACTCTCACGACCCCAGGCCCGGTCAGCCAGTGATGTACCCATGGCTACCATAAAAGTCACATAGGTAGTCGAAAGGGGCAATTTCAATGATGTACCAATAGCAACCAGGATACTCGCAACTACCAGGTTGACGGAAGCCCTGACCAGATCAAAAGAGAGCCCTTCCTTTTTTAATCTCTTCCTTGAGATCTTCTGGTTGAATCTTCGCTCAATGTACTTCGAGGCCCTTTTGGGAAGTACAATCCTGAAAATATTCGCGAACCCTATGGCATTGCCTACAATAGAACGCGCAACCGCGGAGGATTCAAATCGTTCTTTTCCTGCATCCTGTCTGCTCAGATCAAGCGTTGTTTTGGTTACAGACCTTGCTTTCCTGGAAAACCAGAGTGTCCCCACCATTACCAGTCCGGCAATCAATAAAAAGATGGTTGGTGTTTGAACAGGTTCTGTTAAAGCCTCCATGCTAAATAGTCCGGGTTCAGAGACCGTACTGGATGCAAAAGCCCTGAAGGATTCTAATCCTGCCAGGGGAACACCGATGAAGTTCACAAGGTCATTGCCGGCAAATGCCATGGCAAGTGCAAAAGTACCTATGAGGACAATTATTTTAAGAATATTAATCCTGAATATCCTCATCACCAGTTGTAGTATTAGGCTCCATCCTGCAAAACTGAACAGTAGTATCCAGGTGGTATGGTCCTTGATCCAGATGACAGATTGAGCTGTCAGAAATGAAGATCCTTTGGCTCCCTTGATCAATATAAAATAGGTGATGGCGGAGATGGCAATGCCTCCCCAGACGGCGCCAAAATATTTGTATGTTTTGGCATAATCAAAAGTAAAGACAAATCGAACGATAAATTGAATGATTGCCCCTACCGTAAAAGCAATCACCACTGAGAGTAAAATGCCAGAAACAATAGCCAGTGCTTTTGCAGTATTAATATAGTTCCCCACATTCTCCATCCCCTCTCCTGAACCAGTTACCTTGATAATGGAAATGGCTACAGCTGCTCCCAATAATTCAAATACAATGGAAACAGTGGTGGATGTTGGCATCCCCAGGGTGTTGAAAACATCCAGTAGAATTACATCTGTCATCATCACGGCCAGAAAAATGATCATGATTTCGCCGAAGAAGAACATCTCCGGATGGAAGATGCCTTTTCTGGCTACTTCCATCATCCCGCTTGAAAAAGTGGCGCCGAATATGATGCCTATGGCAGCAATTAGCATAACGATTTTAAACGGTGCAGCTTTTGATCCCAATGCAGAATTCAGGAAGTTGACGGCGTCATTACTGACACCAACGATCAGGTCGGAGATGGCAAACAAAAACAGGATTGCAACGATGACAATGTAGTAGATTTCCATTTGTGAAGCAGGCTAATTTTCAGGTAGGTTGGATGATTGCTTGCATACTATCATACTATAATACTATCATGATCTTGTCACTAAATTTACATTTTATTTAATGGAACTCAAAAAACCTTAGCCATTGGCCATCATACCCTGATATGTTATTCATATCTCAGGGAGTCTACAGGTTTCAGCCTGGAAGCCCTGATGGATTGGTAGGTCACCGCAAGGATAGCAATGATTTCTGTAATTATTACTGCTGCCAGGAATGTCCAAAAAGAGGGATCAATCTGGTATGAAAAGTCTCTCAGCCAGTATACCAATCCCCAATACGCAAGTGGAGCAGCGAGCAGAAATGACAGCAAAACCCATTTTGAGAAGTCAAAATATAATTTTTTGAGAATCCCAAGGGCAGTGGCTCCATGAACCTTACGGATACCGAATTCCTGGGTTTTCTGTTCGACTGTAAAAGTGGAAAGTCCGAATAAACCCAGTGAGGCAATTAAAACGGCCAGGATGGCCATCATCCGGAAAATGATTCCCATTTTTTCTTCATTCCTGTATTGGTCATCGAATTCGTCTGACAGGAAGGAATACTCGAAGGTGAAAAGATCGTCGAATTTCTGCCATTCCATTTCTATTTCTTTAAGCGTTCTTGAGATGTTGCCCGGATCTATCCTGACCAGCAGGTAATTGTATTCTGAGGGCTTGACCATCAGGACCAGGGGGGCGATGTTCACGTGGAGGGATTTATAATGAAAATCCTTGACGATACCGATGATCTCTCCCCTGTAAGTACTATCATCGTCATACCATGTTACCCGCTGATTTAGAGGCGATGTGAGGTCTAGCTCCCGGACCACCCTTTCATTTACAATAAACCTGCTCAGTGAGTCGGCACCGAATTCCCTTGAAAAATTCCTTCCCTCAATAATATCCAGTCCAAGAGTCTCTATGTATTCATCATCCACACTCACCTCAGAAGCCTCAACGGACACTGATTGCTCATCGTGCCCCAGCATATTATTGTTAATCCTTCCCCCTGGTATGTTTGAAACTGCCGCAATACTTTCCACATCGGGATACTGCAGTAAGGATTCCCTGATCTGTTCAATCTGCGACCGTACGCGGTCATCCTTAACGGGGATAAGCACCACATTATCTTTATCAAAACCCAGATCCCTGTTATTCATGAATTTCAACTGGCTGAAAATGGTCAGTGTACCAATGATCAGGAAGATTGATACGGTGAATTGAAAAACCACCAGGATAACCCTTATGGTTACAACAGATGCACTGGATTTGGATTTGTTTTTAAAGATTCTCATTGGACTGAAAGAGGAAAGGTAAAATGCCGGATAACTCCCAGTGATCAATCCAATAATCACTGTCAGTAGAACCACAGCGATCAGAAACAGTCCCGTTTGGGAATAATAAAAGGCATAATCCTTGCCCGTTAATGTGCTGAATGAATTCAGCACTAATTCTACAAGAATTCCGGCCAGTATCACGGCAATAATAGTCTGCAGGAAGGATTCGACGAGGAACTGGTAGATGAGCCTGGAGCGGGATGCGCCATTGGTTTTCCGGATGGCAACTTCCCTGGACCTCCGGTTGAACCTGGCTGTAGCAAGGTTCATATAATTGATGCAGGCTACAATGAGAATAAGCAGGGCCGTAAACAGGAAGATATATACATAGGAAATATTACCATTGGTCTCAAGCTCCCAACGGATATCAGAATGCAGGTGAATATCCCTGATCGGGGTGAGCTGGAACCAGATATTCCCGGCCAGCAGATCCTGATTAAATTCCTCACCATAATCGATATATTGTAAAACCCACTCCGGCAGTTTTGCCTGCAAGCCTTGAATATCCGCCTCAGGCGTGGTTATCACATAGTTGTAATGGCCTGGATCCGACCATGTAAACCATTCACTATTGTCCATCTGTTTCATGATGGTATAAGAGATCAGGAAGTCAAAATGAAAATGGATGTTTGAGGGTAAATTTTCCAGGACTCCGGTCACCATGAATTCTTCTTCCTCATTAACTGTCAGCATTTTGCCTATCGGATTCTCTTTCCCAAAATACTTTTCACTGATCTCACGGGTGAGGATAATAGCATTTGGATACTTTAAGGCCGTATTCGGGTCACCCATGATGAATTCGAATGAAAAGACATCAAAGAAGTTTGTATCTGCTCCAAAAACATTTTTCTCGTCGAACCGGATCTCCTCGTACTCCACTGCAAAGGTTGGTTTTGACATGTTGGGACCAAATACCGGTGTAAGGCTGGTTGCCATCTCTACTTCAGGAAAATCCCGTGCCAGGGCATGGGCCATTGGATGTGGGGTCCTTGTCTGGGGTGTCTGGGCGTAAAGATCAACCCTGTGGATCCGTTCCGCCTTGTCAAAGTAACTATCATAACTGATTTCATCGAGTACCCAGAAACAGATCAGGATGCTTGCTGTAACACCCATAGATAGTCCCAGTATATTGATCAGGGTATAGGTTCTTTGCCGCAGGGCATACCTGAGAGCGATTTGAAGATAATGGAAAATCATAGGAACAATTTACGATAATTTTATTTGGAATGCTCGCTTTGAAGTTATACAGATACAAGAGCTTAGTGCTCAGGATCAGACACTAAAACTTAAAACTTGGTTTTCAATATAATAAGCTTACCTTTGCCGATCGATTTCGAGAGGAATAAGGTGACCTTATAAATGACTCCGCCAGCCTTAATTAATCAGGATTAAATTAAAGTTTTATTTATGGTATTATTTGATGAAATGGGGCTGGATTCCTCACTATTAAAGGCTGTTAAAGAATTAGGCTTCAAGGAACCAACACCTATCCAGGAAAAAGTTATTCCAAAAATTCTGACCGAAAAAAATGACCTGGTTGCACAGGCACAAACCGGGACAGGTAAAACAGCGGCCTTCGGTTTTCCAATCATTCAGTTGGTTGATGTAGCAAACAAGGATACCCAGAGTCTTGTTCTTTGTCCAACCCGAGAGCTTTGCGTACAGATTACCAGCGATCTAAAAAAATACGCTACTTATGTTGACGGTTTAAGGGTTGTACCAGTTTACGGAGGTGCCAGTATAGATACACAGATCAGGAGTCTGAAAAAAGGTGGACAAATTGTGGTTGGTACCCCTGGAAGGGTGCGTGATCTGATCAATCGGAGGATTCTTAAAATTCAAAAGATCAATTGGCTAGTACTTGATGAGGCTGATGAAATGCTAAACATGGGTTTTAAAGAAGAACTGGATGCGATTTTGGAAAGTACACCAGAAGGGAAACAAACCTTTTTATTTTCTGCAACAATACCAAAGGCGATACTCCGGATAGCAAATAATTATATGCATCAGCCCGAGGAGATTTCTGTTGGGACAAAAAATGCAGGAGCCGAAAACGTAAAGCACGAATATTATGTAGCTCACGCCAGGCATAGATACGAAGTATTGAAGAGAATTGCAGATATGAATCCTAAAATATACGGAATTGTTTTTTGTCGGACCCGCCGTGAAACAAAAGAAATAGCGGATAAATTCATGGGTGATGGGTATAACGCAGATGCCTTACATGGAGATCTGTCACAATCCCAGCGTGATTTTGTCATGAACCGCTTTCGGAACAGGAATCTTCAAATGCTTGTGGCTACTGACGTTGCAGCCCGGGGACTGGATGTTAATGATTTAACCCACGTCATAAACTATAACTTACCTGATGATCTGGAAGTGTATATTCATCGCAGTGGAAGAACTGGCAGGGCAGGAAAAAGTGGCACTTCCATTACAATCATCCACACCCGTGAGAATCGAAAGATCAAAGAACTGGAGAAAATAGCAAAAAAACCCTTTACCAGGGTGATGATCCCCGGGGGAAAAGAGATTTGTAAAAAGCAATTATTTAACCTGGTTGATAAAGTTGAAAATGTTGAGCTGAATGATGGACAAATAGAAGAATTTTTACCTGAGATATATAAAAAGCTTGAATGGCTCAGCAGAGAGGACCTCATAAAGCATTTCGTCTCAGTTGAATTTAACCGCTTCTTATCCTACTACAAAAACGCTCCGGATTTGAACGTTGAAGTAGGCAGTACCTATGAGAAGAACAGGTCTCATGAGAAGAACAGGTCTCATGAGAAGAGCAGAACCCATGAGAAGAGTAAAACTTATGAGAAGGGTAAAGTTCGTGATAAGAGTAAAACTTATGAGAAGGACAAAACCTATGAGAAAGACAATGCGCCTGAGAGGGACA
>CAZXOJ010000243.1:0-6544 GCA_964642325.1 uncultured Bacteroides sp.
AGAAAGAGGACTTCGAGTTCGAACATCCCAACCGCCGGAAATGAAACCTCTACTTTGGCAAAACAATGATGTTTAATGAGGAGGCTGTTGTGGCTCCTTCATTGTCATAAGCCAGGACGCTAACTTTGTAGTTGCCAGCTGGCACATTCTTGCTGACGAATTCATAACTGGGATCAGTATCCTGTCCCAGCTTGATGAAATTTGCGTAAAATTCCACTTTTGCAATACTTCCATCAGAATCTGAAGCATTCACCCTGATTGGGATATCGTCCCCTTCCGTGAAAAAGACGGTCCCGACCAGTTCCAGGCTAAGTTTTTGCTGGGTATAAACATATTGGTCCTTCCAATAGTTCCTGCAATCTGAATAATTCATATACATGGTTTTTCCATCCCCGGATGTGAATTTTGAAATCAGTTTGGGTTGATATAAAATATTGTTGTGATGGTCACCTATCCAGCTATCATTTTGATAGAATTGGATCCATTTCCCCCATGGATTTTTTGACCAGTAGAAAGATAGTTTGGATGGTCCTCCAGTTTGCCTTTTTTCAAACCTGGCACCAATGGCCATAATGTACAGGTCAAGGCCCTTATTATATACAACCGATGGAAGATAAGCACTGTGATAATGCCCTTCCGGAAAGGTCATGACAATTTCCGACTGCGAGATATCAGAAGTCCATACTGGTTCATCATTCTCAGCATACCCTTTGAAATATTCGTACTTTGATCGGTCAATAATGTTTTCATGCCCTTTAGGCACCCTGGCCAGGTAAATGGATGGTACAGGATTCGTGAGTTTACAGTACAGATATACGTAACCGTCTTTTGAATCCTGGTAATCCTTGCCGCATTGGACGAACCCTATGTAGGAAAATAATAAATCAGGTTCATTATAAAAGAACATGGTATTCTCGTTCTCTTCATATTGGTCGATCGTGTCAATGATGCCATCATGCCTGTACCAGTTTTTACCGAAATCAGGAGAGTACAGCAGCTTGATCCCTCTTTTATCCGGTCTGTAAGGGGTGGAGATAGTATAGTACAGGTAACCATCGACCGCAACAATACCAAATGCATACCAAACTTCCTTCATCTCGTAATTAGGGAAGTTGGGTAGGTATTCGGGTTGGTATTCTTCCGGGCCTCCTTCCAACGCCCACACCCTGTTGTTGTTCTCTATGACAGGGGAACCAGACTCCAGCGGCCATCCGACCCCATCATCAACGGTTACATAAATTTTATCATTTGCGGCCCAAGTGTTGCAGAAGTTATCTCCCCCATAGGGACGGATAACATTGTCTTTTCCGCCGGACCTGTGGACTTTCGGATCGAAATTTAAATCTACCGGTATGTTTTGATGACTTGCTTCAGGTGAAACAATCTGAACCTCAGGGGGATCATTGGCCAATGTCGGCATACTGGCAATAAGAAGCAGACATATCAGGGACACAAAAATATCTTTTCCAGGCATACTGATTATGGTTTCTAATTTCTATATTTAGTTGAGGAATAATTACCTATTAAAATTAATATTTTATATCATGAAAAGGAGCCTGATTGCCCTGTTTCTTATACCTCTATTTTCATTTGTTCTTTCAGGACAATATGTCCCGGTGGAACATGTGGATCTTCCTGATGGAGTAATACCCATTGAGGCACCGGGCAACTATGACCAGTCCGGTGCGACATTCATGCTTACCCGGGATATTACCAGCGACCGCAGCGCCATTTTTTTGGGTAAGGATGTTACCCTTGACCTTAATGGTTATACCCTTACATATGCAGGCGGGGAATATGAGCATGTTCCCAATTTTGGCTTTGAAGAGGGCTTGAAGGGGTGGGATGTCTCAAAAGCACCGGGTGCAAAAATTGAGAACACCGAGGAAGTCCATGAATTTATAGGGGAAAAGATCCTACGACTGAAAGCAGGTGATGAGATCGCTTCAGCATATATAAATCTTTCAGTAGAAGGGCGTTCATACTATGCCATGTGCGGCATCACAGGCCATTATTATCATGATATGGGTGGGGATGTTCGCAATGACATGAAGATCAGTGTTTACGTTAATAATGAAGCCGGGGATGAGGTAAACTGTATTTCCAGGTATGCTGATACAACAATGGTTTCCTGTCCGGTCGAGAATCGATCTGCCCGACTGGGAGGCGGCTTCATCGTAGCCCATCTGAATAATCTTCCCGCCGGTAAATACCGAATCCGGGTGAGGGCTGAGAACGATTGCCTTGTGGACCATATAGACATACGCCCTGCCATGGATGTGGGCATAGGGATTGTTGATGATACGCATCCTATGGGACATAATGATCATTTATACAACCGGAATCACTCTGCTTTCTTTGATTATACCGACGATGTTTCGACAGGAAAGCCTGTCCCGGGTATCCCTAAAGCAGAGGGAAGGGGTACAGTAACCGTTAAAAACGGGGTAATAAAAAATGGCTGCCTTGGGGTTCTTTCCTGGGGCATACAGTCCACTGCCGAAGATGTAAGGATCATCCTGGACAATGTAAAATTCATTACCTCGGGCATCAACACCATTGCGGTAGATGTTCCGCATGCCACAATTACCAATTGCAGGTTTGAGATCCAAAGCCCATTTATCATCAACCGGCATGGTTCGGAGTTTTACGCTGTTGATTTGCGTGGATTGAAAGCTTCGGAGGTTTCTAACTCCGAGTTTTTCGGCGGACAGGGTTGCCTGGTGTTTAAGGGAAAACATTCCATCATACATCACAATTTATTTGTGAACCGCCAGACAGTTACCAATCATTATAGTATCATGGCCATGGGGGACAGCTCCATGGTTTTCGAGAACCGGATTGAGCCGGAGATTGGATCGGGACTGGAAATCTTCAGGCATAGCCATATTGAGATCTTTAATAATGTGTTTAAAATAAAAGCAGCGCCTCCCAGCTGTGAATATCAAGAACATTACAGTACGAATGCCATCAGGGTGGCAGACTATGGTGAAGCCTTGGGGTCACCCAGGGGATGCTTCGGGAACAGGATATACAATAATAAGTTTTACATCAGGGGAAGGAAATTCGAAAACTACCCCGATTTTATTCCCATGGCATCAGCCTTCTTTTTCAGTACCAGCGCAGGGGACAATTACATATTCGGAAACGACATATATGTAGAGCAGGATAATCCGGAAACAGATGCAGAGGCTTATGCCTTCTTCATTGGCAATGCCCTGGGAGGCAAGTTGTATAACAACCAGATCACTACCAATGTGACACCCATGTGGGTGGCCAGTGGATATGGGAGTGCAACGGGGACCGTCATAGCCGGGAACAGGTTCATCAAATCACCTGCTGCTGAAACAGCGTTCCCCGCAGTGCGTATGGGCTGGATTGAGCGAAAAGATTGTCTGGCAAAGGATATTGAATTCCGCTCCAATTCGTTTGATGGATTGGATTTCAAAATAGATGCCAGCCTCCAACATCATTCTTATTCGGTTTACTGGACCCTGGTGGTAAATGTGATCGATAAAAAAGGTAAAGAAGTAAAAGGAGCAGAAGTAAGGATCCTTGATAAGAACGGGGAAGAAGTATTGATCCGGAGGACTGATGTAAAGGGATCTTTAGAGGTTGATTTACAGGAATATACAGTAGATGGTGATGAAATTGCGTATCTGTCACCCTATACAGTTTCCATAAAAAAGAAGAAAGAAGAAGTAATCCTGGATACAGATCAGGAGATAACGATGAAAGTGAAATAATGAAGGTATCTTTTATACTACTGTTGATCCTTGGTCTTGAAAGTCAAGGAGGTGAACAGGAGCGTATTCTTTTCGAGGAAACATTTGATAATGTGGCTTTGGGGCAAAGAGGCTGGTATGATGGAACTGCTTGCAGGATTGCAGAACATTCTTTGAGGGGCAAGGGATGCATTGAATATGAATGGGTTCATAATAACCAGAAGGTACAGGGATCTTCATCCCAAAGACACCTGTTTAAACCTGTAGATGCGATCTATATCCGTTTTTATCTCAGGCTCTCAAGAGACTGGGAGTGGTCGGGAAAGAACTATCATCCACACCTCACTCATTTTCTTACTACCGAGAACAGTGATTATCATGGTCCCGCAGCAAGCCACCTTACCCTGTATATAGAACCGGTGGCCGGTAAGCTACGCCTGGCAGCTACCGATATACAAAATCAGAATATGCCTCATGGGCTCACACAGGGGCCATTGCGTGGAGGATACAACGGGATGCTTTATGACAGCGAAGAAGAACTGTTTGTAGATGATCAATGGCACTACATCGAAGCATACTTCCGTTTGAATACCCTGGATACCCAGAATGATCAACCAAATAAGGATGGCATAGTGAAAGGCTGGTTTGATGGAAAGAAAGTCATTGATCACAGAGATGTGATTTTAAGATCCACTGACTTTCCCAATATGATGATCAACCAGTTTCTCATGGCACCGTATTTTGGTCCTGGACTTTTAAATAATGCCCAGAAACTTTGGATTGATGAATTGGTGGTTGGTACTGAACGTATTGAGCCCTTAGGGCCATAAACTTTAATAAATAGTATTGTGAATAAAAATTTTGTCTTAATCAATCTCATTTTCCTGCTGGCTGTATCGGGATGTCTTCCGGGACCTGGTGGAAATTCATATGAAAATGATCTTCAACCTTATTTAGATAATCCACGATACTGGCAATACAAGGGGAAGCCTGTTTTGCTTCTGGGAGGGACACAGGATGACAACCTGTTTCAGATTCCCGGACTCGAAGAGCATTTGGATCTGCTTCAAAGCGTTGGAGGTAATTACATCAGGAATACCATGAGTTCCAGAGATTCCGGAAACGCCTGGCCCTTTTTACTACAAACCGATGGTTCTTATGACCTGGATAGGTGGAACGAAGTCTACTGGGAAAGATTTGAATCCCTCCTGAGATTAACTTATGAAAGAGACATTATTGTCCAGATTGAAGTGTGGGACCGCTTTGATTTTTCTACAGATTTCTGGAAGGCTAATCCTTTTAATCCTGCCAATAATGTAAACTATTCAAAAGATGAATGCGGCATGGAGGAAGAATATCCCCGACATCCATCGGGAGATCTACAGCCCTTCTTTCATTCTATTCCCGGCATGCCACTATACAGCAAGGAATCGGAACTTGTTAGAAAATACCAGGAGAGATTTGTCGAGAAGTTGTTGTCTTACAGCCTGAAATATGGGAATGTGCTCTACTGTATCGATAATGAGACAAGTACACCTCCTGAGTGGGGAAAATATTGGATGAATTTTATCCATGACAAAGCAGGGGAAAAGAAGGTATATACAACTGATATGTTTGACAGATTCTTTATGCCTAACAATTGTGAATCATGTTTAGCTGCCATCGAACATCCAGAAACATATGAGTTCCTGGATGTTTCACAGATAAATAGCCGGAATTTCAACCGGATGCACTGGGATACCTTATCCTGGATCCTGCAGGAGCGGGAGTTATATTCATTGCGCCCTGTAAATTGTGTTAAAGTCTATGGCGGAATGAACTCAACCTGGGGATCAGGTTCAAATGAAGATGGTATTGAAAGGTTTGTCAGAAATGTTATCGGAGGCTGTGCAGCGGTACGGCATCATAGGCCTCCCCATGGTAATGGACTGGGTGCAAAATCACAGGCATGCATTCAGTCAGTAAGAAAAATAGAAACCATTGTAAAGATGTGGGATATGACACCACATTTGGAATTATTGTCTGATAAGGATGATGACGAAGCTTATCTAACCGCAAAAGAAGGTGAAAAATACGTAATATTATTTCCGGATGGTGGAAGCGTAAAATTGGATTTAAGGGATTTTCCGGCTGAATTCTCCTGTCGATGGATCAGTATTGAGTCGGGCTTATGGGGAGAAAGGTTTTCTTTTGAAGGAGGGAGCCTGTCAGAAATAGTATCACCCGGTCCAGGAGGATGGTTTACCGTAATACTCAAGGATTAATTAAAAATTGTTATATGATGAAATATTTAAGCGGACTTGCCCTGGTATTACTGGTGGCCTGCACACCAAGGACAGAATTTGATATTGTACTGAGGAATGGGACTATCTATGATGGCAGCGGATCACCTTCCTATGTTGGAGATATTGCTATAAATGATGATACCATAGCTGCTATTGGAGATTTGAGTTCGGCCCGTGGAGTGCTTGAACTTGATGCCGGCCAGTTGGCCGTTGCTCCTGGATTCATTAATATGTTGAGCTGGGCACAGGAGTCATTAATTGAAGATGGCCGGTCTCAGAGTAATATCCGTCAGGGTGTCACGCTGGAAGTTATGGGGGAGGGCTGGTCGGAGGGACCGTTGACCCCCTCGATGAAGAAAGAGAATACTGAACAGCAGGGGGATATTAAATATGATATCGAATGGTCAACACTTGGAGAATTCCTTGAGTTTCTCGAGCATAAAGGTGTCTCATGCAACATCGCTTCCTTTGTTGGTGCTACCACCATCAGGGTAAATGCACTAGGATACGAAGACAGGGCTCCCACAGCTGAGG
>CAZXOJ010000244.1:0-6513 GCA_964642325.1 uncultured Bacteroides sp.
CAGTTTATCCACTTAACATACAAATTGCTGCGTGAATAACCACTGATAAACACGGATTAAAACCAAAATATATTGTCACAAGGTGTTCAATTATACCGGATACGATCTTGAGATTAAAAATGACCTCAGTATACTGGCCCTCAATTGCAATCCTTATTGAAAATGGTTTAATTGCAATTAATAATTGAAACACATTAGGCAGATGAAAAATGATTCCATAAAATTATTGGTCCCGATATTTATTGTAGGACTATTTCTATTTCAATCATCTTTACAAGCACAGCAAAAAGAGCTAAAAGTATTATTTGTAGGAAACAGTTATACTTACGGTAATAACCTGCCCCATATTGTTGCCATCCTTTCTGAGGGGACAGATACTAAACTAATCACCAGGAAATCTGTTATTGGTGGTGCACATTTGTGGGAACACTGGAATGGGGATCGTGAATTAAAAACCAGGGAGATTATCAAAGATGGAGACTTTGACATAGTCGTCCTTCAGGACCATAGCATGTCTGCAATTGAATATCCTGACAGTACTATTAAGTATGTCAGGCTGTTTGCGGAGTACAATGATCAATTCGGTGCGAAGACATACCTGTACAATACATGGGCCCGCAAGAAGGTCCCGCAATTTCAGCCCATAATTGACGAATTATATACCAGTGCTGCCCTTGATGATAAGATTGAACGGGTTCCAGTGGGATCTGCCTGGGAACTGGCACAGGATATTCGCCCTTCCATAGAGCTTTTTACCTCTGATGGCAGTCATCCTAATTCCCTTGCAACATTGCTGATCGCATGTGTATTTGTGAAAGCATTTACTGGAGAACTCCCCCAGGATATTCCTCAATCATATCAGACACTGGATCTCAATGGTGAAACCATACGCCTGATGCAGATTGATGAATTGGATGGCGAGTTTTGTAAAAGGGTATCCGAGGAGATTATTCCCTGAATATCAATTCAATATCGTGTGGGCCAGACGCGGGATCAGGAATGAAATCCAACAATAAGATTTCATTTGCAAATGATATCATAATGAAGCACATGATATGCCATATCATTAAACTTCACTTTCCTCTGACCATACATCTTCATCATTTCTTCACAGTCTCCAAATAATTTTGGAAAACTCTTTTTGTAGCTTCCTTTCTTCACTTTTACTGATTTCTCTCCATCTTTTACAACAAGGTAGGATTTTTCTTTCCCGCCGGTGACTGCTACGTCTCCTACCGACATGGTTCCTGTTTCCTGGCCAGTGGAATTCTCGTATACCCTGATCCTGTTATCAAAACCTGGATTCACCAATTGCAATAATGCGTACTTATTCTTTTTCTTGGGTAATAATGCCTGTTCAAATATGATATATTCCCGCTGTATGATCTCATTGAAATCCAACTCGACCAGTTCCTGAATTGAGGTTGTTCCCTCCATGATGGTTTCGATCTTTGCCAGCTCACCAAACCTTATCAGCAGTCGTTTTACATCTTCTGCTTTGTATTTGTGCTTTGTTCCATCTTCATGCTTTACAGCAAGGCTTCTTACGCTTCCTCCCGAAAATACTGCACTACTCAGTTTACCTTTGTACTCCTCGCCATTATTGAGGGTGACATAGCACTCCTGTGACCATGGATTTTCAACTGCTTTTATGAAACCCTGTCCAAAAAGTTGGAAAACATTTGACAGGAAAAGGAACAATGTAGCACAGATCAATTTTTTCATAATGGAACTTATTTCAGTCTGGCAGCCTTCCAGCTAACACGCAGGTTATCAAGTTTTTCTCCCAGGATTTCAATCGACTCTTCCCTCACCTCTCCCAGTCCCATATCAAAGCCCATTGTTAGTTGTGAGATGTTGTTTATTTCGTGGTTCATGATTCGTGCAGCCGTAGCATCTGCCGCCATAATATCCGTGCTGGCTACAATGGCCCATGTACCCAGTCGTTCTTTCATATCGATGGTGGTACCGCCTTGGCTCCTTGTCGGACCGTCTCCTTCAATCCCAATGGAGAAATCAATAATGGACAGGTCGGTTCTAATACTTTTCTCAATATCAAGGTATACCTGTGCAATTGCCTCGGGACTTCTGTGATCGAATGTACCACGGTTCCACCAGGAATTGTCAACCCACTGGGCATAACGGGATAAAGGTGTGATACCCAGGTAATTTTTTGAAGCCAGGGTAAGCTGGGCCCATGAATGGGTCTTGGCCACAGGGATGGAAATGACTTTATCAGCATTTGCAACCAGGCTGGAAATCGCAATAGTATTAAGTGAGCTAACAGAAGGGACTTCAATCCAGGCAGGAGAATCGGTTTCTAGACATGCCAGGGTGACTTTCCCGTGGTACAATGAGCTCAGCCGTGCCGATTCCGTAACCAGGTTTGTACTGCCATCGAGGGTAACGGCATGTTTCCAGTCAAACGAGGGCAGGTGGGAACCCTCCCCTACGATGACCTCTCCAGCGCCTGCTTTCAGGCATTCTTCTGTAACAGCAAGAATGATCTCTGGCTTTGTGCACTCGCCCGCATTAAAACAGTTGTTGCTATTAGCCCAGGGAATGGTAACAAAATTGGGTTTAATAAAGACTGTATCTCCCTGATTAACGAGGGTATTCATCCCGCCCAGCGCATCTATGGCATCACGAGTCATAGCATCCAGGTTATCTCCTTTAATCGCGGCTGCCCTGGCAGTAATCCCGTCTGATGGTGGGAGTATGGGATAACTTTTACTACATCCAGCCAGGTACCCTGGTATCCCCAGGGCAAAGGCTGTACTGAGACCGGTTTTGCAGAATTTACGCCGATCCATTTAATGTGTGCTTGTTAGAAATTCTCTCGAAAATCAATTTACAAAACCAAGCGAATCAAAATTTGATTTAAGTTATGGAATTTTTACCAGAATAATAACAAGCTAAATTATACAACAGATTTCTTGTCTTTCTTTCTGTCATGCTCGTTGAGCATTATCTTCCTCAGGCGTATATATTTGGGAGTTACTTCAACATATTCATCTTCACCTACATATTCCAGGGCTTCTTCCAATGAAAATTTTACAGCAGGTGCTATGGATACTTTATCATCTGAGCCTGAAGCCCTCATATTGGTCAGCTTTTTTGTTTTAATCACATTTATTACCAGGTCATCCTGCTTCGCATTCTCCCCTATTACCTGGCCTGTATATATTTCTTCACTCGGGTCGATGAAAAACTTTCCCCTGTCCTGCAATTTATCAATCGAATATGGGATAGATGTACCAGTCTCAAGGGCAATCAAGGCTCCATTTCTTTTGCGTATTATGTTGCCTTTCCAGGGCTCATATCCCGAAAACCTATGAGAAATGACCGCATTCCCCTCGGTTACGGTTAATACAGGCTGTCTTAATCCAATCAATCCCCTGGCCGTTATCTTAAACTCAAGATTTATCCTATCATTTTTTGTGTCAATATTGAGAAGGTCCCCTTTACGACTGGTAACCAGCTCAATTACTTTTCCTGAGAATTCTTCCGGAACATTCACGTAAAGTAACTCCACCGGTTCATGCTTATACCCATTAATTTCCTTAATCACCACCTTTGGCTGACCCAGCTGGATCTCATAACCTTCTCTCCTCATGGTTTCGATCAGGATAGATAAATGAAGGATCCCCCTGCCAAAAACCATTAATTTATCGGGTGAATCTGTGTCTTCCACCCTTAAGGCAAGGTTCTTCTCGGTCTCTTTGAATAATCTTTCCCGAATTTGCCTGGAAGTAACATATTTACCATCTTTCCCGAAGAAAGGGGAATTGTTGATGGTAAATAGCATGCTCATGGTGGGTTCATCTATCGAGATGGGTTTTAAAGCTTCGGGATTTTCAAAATCAGAAATGGTATCTCCAATGTCAAAGTTTTCAAGTCCAAAAACAGCCACTATTTCGCCTGACTTAACTTCCTCTCTGGTCTTCTCTTTCCCCAGTCCCTCAAAAGTAAATAGTTCCTTGACCGTAGATTTATTGATCAGACCGTTTCGCTGTACAACAGAAACCTGGTCCCCCATTTTAATGCTTCCCCTGTGTATCTTCCCTACTGCTATCCTGCCGGTATAAGAAGAATAATCCAGTGAACTAATCTGTAATTGCAATTTCCCGGGATTTTCTTCGGGGGGATCAAAATTTTCGATTATCGTATCCAGTAAAAAGGTCATATCCTCTGTTGGTGTCTTCCAATCGGCTCCCATCCAACCTTGTTTTGAAGAGCCAAAAACAGTGGGGTATTCCAGTTGCTGCTCCGTGGCATCGAGGGAAAACATCAGTTCAAAAACAAGTTCGTTTGTTTCTTCCGGGTTACAGTTTGGTTTGTCAACTTTGTTGATCACAACAATAATTTTCAAGCCGAGTTCTATTGCTTTTTGCAAAACAAAACGGGTTTGGGGCATGGGGCCTTCAAAAGCATCCACCAGCAATAGGACCCCCTCAGCCATGTTCAATACTCGTTCTACCTCCCCTCCAAAATCAGAGTGTCCAGGTGTATCGATAATATTGATCTTGGTGTCCTTGTATCTGACCGAAACGTTTTTTGATAATATCGTAATTCCTCTTTCCCTTTCCAGGTCGTTAGAATCAAGAATGAGATCCTGCACTTCCTGGTTGTCCCTGAACATGTTCACCTGGTGCAATATCCTGTCTACCATGGTTGTCTTCCCATGATCAACATGTGCTATAATGGCTATATTTCTTATTTCCATAATCTTCTTACTCGCATTTAAAAGTGCGCAAAAGTAACTTATTTACACAAGAGTAAAAATTAAACCTGAATATTGCTTGTTTTCTGGCTGCCCGAAATGGAATTTACATCAATACTCCTTTTATAGGCTCAACTTCAGGAGGTAAATCGGTTTCGCCCAGCATTTCTTTCAAATCTATTTCTATGGTTCTGCAGAGGGAAAGCATGGGAACATCATTGCCCATTCCTTCAAATGGGTTCTCAGAATAATCTCCTACCAATTCCATTACCAGGTAAACCCAGGCAACCAGGACAGTAAAGGGAATGGATAACCAGGTTCCCCATTCTCCCAATTTTGCAAACTCAGACACCATGCCAAATGGCAGTAGGAGAATAAAAATGGCAACAAAGACAAAACTCATACTTCCGTATTGTCTCGGAAATGGAAATTTCTTGATCCTTTCATTTTTCCCCTGTTGAACATAAAAATCATTCAGTATTTTCTGTAATTCCATGTGGCGAAAATCTTCAATAATATCTTTTTCCCGCAACTCTTTCAAATCCTGAGATTGCCGGTCAATGATCTGGGTAGCAGTATTTTTGAAATTGATAAGCTGATCATATTCATGCGCAGGAAGAAAATCATTCAGGGCTTTTTCTGTTATCCCATCATCCAGAAGTCCAATGCCGAATCTTTTCATCCTTTTTCTGGCAGCCCGGGCAATATGGATACCCTGGTTAATGTGTTCCCAGGGCGCAGACAATAACAACTGGCTTCTATGGGCATATAACCAGGCCATATGACGGTATATCAACCTCCTTTTTATTGCATTCAGTTCATCTTCTGTATATTTATTTTGGGTGAATTGATTGGTGACATAAGCCCTGACATTGCTTCCCCAGGCGCGACTGCTGTTAACTATGGCCCCCCAGATTTTTCGTGCCTCCCATAGCCTGTCATAGGATTGATTGTTCTTGAATCCAATATAGAAAGCCACCGCTACAGCAATTACAGACAGAGGCAACCATGGTATTTTCATCCATTTCAAGTCAAAGTATTCATAAAGCCACGTGACGAGGATGGCCCATGCACTCAGCCAGATAATATGTCCACCGGTAAAGGTGAAGGCTGCCCTGAATCCTAAATTTTTTTTAACAAACATGGTTAATCGGTTGTACCTAAATTATATATTTCCTGTATGTCTTTTAGCTTCTGCTGAAAGTCGAACCCAAGATCTATCAGTTCCCCGGTTTTCACATCAAATACCCAGCCATGCAATAAGGGATAGCCCTTGTTAAGGTAGGCCTTTTGGACCACAGCTGTTTTCAAAACATTAATGCATTGCTCTTCAACATTCAATTCTACCAAACGCATATATCGTTGATCCTCATCTTGCAGTGCATCTAATTCATCTTTATGAAGGCGGTAGACATCCCGGATATTCCTCAACCACGGATTCAGAATTCCCAGGTCCTGTGCCTGCATGGCAGCTTTCACCCCACCACAATAATAGTGCCCACAAACCACAATATGTTTCACCTCCAAATGAGCAACCGCATAATTAATCACACTCATTACATTGAGGTCGGTATTGCTGATCAGGTTTGCGATGTTACGGTGGACAAAGACTTCCCCTGGTTGCAAGCCCATTAAATCCTCCGCAGTCACCCTGCTATCACTGCATCCAATGTATAAAAAATCAGGATCCTGTCCTTTGGCCAGTTTCTCAAAGAATTCATTATCGGTTGCTTTCTTCTCAGCAACCCATCTTTTATTGTTCTCAAAAATCTGTTTGTAGCTTGTCATGC
>CAZXOJ010000245.1:0-6503 GCA_964642325.1 uncultured Bacteroides sp.
GATCGGTATCTCCACCTCATTGTTTTCTGCTATTTTCATCACCCGGCTGGTATATGAAAGAATGCTTACTAAAAACCGGAAGATTACTTTTGCCACCAAACTGACTGAAAATGCCTTCAGGAACACCAATATAGATTTCCTAAGGAACAGGAAGATCTTTTATGTAGTCTCATCAATCATAGTAATCGCCGGTATTGTTTCACTTTTTACACGTGGACTGAACCAGGGGATTGATTTCACAGGGGGGCGGACCTACGTGGTTAAATTCGAAGAATCAGTCAATACCATGGATGTCCAGAGCAGCCTGGAAAATGTGTTTGGTGAAACACCCCAGGTTATTACTTTCGGATCAGACAACCAGGTAAGGATTTCGACCAAGTATAAGATTGATGAAAATGCAGTGGAGGTCGATGAAGAAGTTGAACAGCTGTTATACGAGGGGTTGCAAACATATATTGGAGATGATGTGAGCTTTGAATCCTTTCTGAGCGATTACAGGCAAAGTTCCCAGAAAGTCGGCCCCACCATCGCTGATGATATCAAGGTCCAGGCAGTCTGGGCCATCCTGTTCGCCCTGCTTGTGATATTTATCTATATATTGATCCGGTTCAGGAACTGGCAGTATGGTCTCGGGGCAGTTGCTGCCCTGGTGCATGATGTACTTATTATCCTGGGGATATTCTCCCTGTTTTACGGGATCATGCCCTTCTCACTGGAGATAGACCAGGCATTTATCGCAGCCATCCTGACAGTAGTGGGTTATTCAATCAACGATACCGTGGTGGTATTTGACCGGATCAGGGAGTATGTCGGGCTTTACCGGAAACGGGAACGAACGGAAATCCTGAACATGGCATTGAACAGTACACTGAGCCGTACCTTCAGCACCTCCTTAAGTACGTTTTTCGTGTTGTTGATGATTTTCCTGTTTGGAGGTGAAGTGATCCGTGGATTTACATTTGCCCTGCTTATTGGTGTTGTGGTCGGTACCTATTCATCTCTGTTTATTGCCACACCTGTAGTTTATGACACCATACTGAAGTCGGAGACAACCAGGGTGTTAAAAGGTAAAAAAAGATCATAGGCTATTTTATTTGATTGGGTAGTAAAATGAAGCTACATATTCCGCTTCGCGAAACAAGTCAGGCTTCATTTTACTACCCTTTCAAAACAAAAATAAGATGAAGAACATTATTTATTTTACCTCCTAATGGATATTGAATGAGGAGCCTACATTTTGTGCGTGCACAAAATTCAGCAACGAATTAATATCCATTAAGAGAAAAAATGGATGATTATCGCAATTACTGTATATTTGTATTAGATTTTTGAAATCATGTTCCAGGTAGTATTATTCATAAGTGGTCAGGAGATTGTCATTCTAGCATTGGCAGTACTCATTCTTTTTGGCTCCAAGAAGATACCGGAAATGGCCAGAGGCCTTGGAAAGGGGATGCGAGAATTCAGAAAGGCCGCAGATGATATCAAGCGTGAGCTGAATCAAAGTGTGCCTGACATTAAAAGTGGACTGGATGACATTGGCAAGAATATTAAGGAAAGTTCTGAAGAGCTGATGGATGATTTCAAAAAGTTCAAGAACGACCTCGATTAACCATCCAGCTAACCAATTGATAATCTTTAGACCCGAGTACAAAATCTGATGGTATACCTGTTCCTGTTGATTGGTTTTGCACTGTTGGTTTTCAGCGGCAGGATCCTCATAAGGAGCAGTGTTTCAATCGCCCGGCGTTTTAAGCTTTCTCCTTTTCTTATTGGCCTTACCATAGTTGCCATGGGCACATCTGCCCCCGAATTGCTGGTGAGTCTGACAGGTGCCATCAAAGGGCACGCAGATGTCGCTATATATAATGTGATCGGGTCAAATATTTCAAACGTTCTTCTTGTGTTGGCTGTCACAGCCCTGATCCTACCAATCCCGGTGCGTTCAAAGACCTTTTGGCCGAACTGGTCTGTCATGTTCATTTTCAGCCTGCTTGTCTTCCTCTTCCTGCTGGATCTCACGTTCTCGTGGAACGAAGGTTTATTAATCTTCATCCTGCTGATCGGTTATGTAATATATTCTATTTACCGTTCTGGTAGCGGTGAACCACAGGATGAGGAGGAAGATCACAAGGATATGAAGATAGTTCACGCTCTTATTTTGGTTGTAGTATCCTCGGGAGGACTTGCCCTGGGGGCGAGTCTGCTGGTGGATAATGCAGTTATCCTTGCCAGGGATTTCGGTGTGAGTGAGAGGATTATTTCCGTTTCACTGATCGCTGTTGGTACCAGTATCCCGGAGCTTACTACCTCAGCCATAGCGGCATTCAGGAAACAGACTGATATTTCCATCGGCAATATAATCGGTTCCAACATTTTCAACCTTGGTTTTGTCCTTGGCATCACCAGCATGGTCAAACCACTCGAAGTTAATCCCCTGATCCTTTCCTTCGATATTTACTGGTTATTCGGAATTGCTTTTATCCTTATGGGGATGCTGTTTATCCCGCCAAAATTAATTCTCTCACGCTGGAAAGGATTGGTCATGCTTTCCATCTATTTGATATATTTGTACATTGTTCTAAAATAATTCATTAGATCGGGGAATGATCCGGACAGAAAATATCAATAAATCTTTTGGAGACCTTCAGGTACTGAAGGGAATTGACCTGGAGATCGGCAGTGCCGAGATCATCTCCATTGTAGGTGCCAGTGGGGCAGGGAAGACGACCCTGTTGCAGATCATCGGGACCCTCCTTCAAAAGGATAGGGGCAAAGTCTGGATCGATAATGAGGACATTGATTCCTTTCGTGAAAAACAACTGGCAAAGTTCAGGAATCTAAAAATTGGTTTTGTATTCCAGTTCCATCATCTGCTGCCTGAATTCAGTGCCATTGAGAATGTATGTATTCCAGGGTATATTGCCAGGCGTTCGCGAAAGGAAGTAGAATCCCGGGCAAGGGAACTATTGACTTTCCTCAACCTGCAGGACAGGCTGGAACACAAACCCTCAGAACTCTCTGGCGGGGAACAACAACGGGTTGCAGTCGCCAGGGCACTCATCAATGAGCCGGCCGTGATCCTGGCAGATGAACCTTCCGGGAACCTGGACAGCCAAAATAAGAAGGAATTGCATGAGATGTTCTTTGTACTCCGGGAAAAATTCAAACAGACTTTTGTCATCGTGACCCATGACATGGAGCTGGCCGGCATGTCTGACCGGAAGATCCGCCTGAAGGACGGGCAGATCATTAGTTGAAATCCGGAAATTCCCTGGAAACCCTGTCAAGATTTATTTGCAAAAGAATATGGACACTGAACTACTGGGTACTGTGCAGCAGTTTCTTGAGGAAAAAGTGAGGATGTATAACCGGACTGAATTTATCCGGGAGGATCCAATCCAGGTGCCCCATCAATTCCACAGGCAGGAGAACATAGAGATAGCTGCCTTTCTGACTGCCACAATTGCCTGGGGCAGAAGAGATACCATCATAAGGAATGCCTTTGATCTGATGTCGAGAATGGATCATAATCCATATGAGTTTTTAATGAATCTGAAGAAAGATGACTTGAAAGTTTTCAATGGATTCAAACATCGCACATTCAATGATCAGGATTGCCATTTTTTTATCTGGTCATTGCATGATATGTACAAAAATAAAGGTGGTATGTATCCCATTTTCCTGGCCGGGTATAAAAAAAGCAGGAGCATAAAGCACGCAATACAGGGATTCAGAGAAATCTTTTTCGGCACTAATCACTCCCTGCGAACAGAAAAACACCTGGCAAATCCTCTTGCCGGTTCTGCAGCAAAAAGATTGAATATGTTCCTGAGATGGATGGCCAGGAAAGACGAGAATGGGGTGGATTTTGGGATATGGGATGCAATCAGTCCTGCAGATCTTTACCTTCCACTGGATGTACACACTGGAAATGTAGCTCGAAAATTGGGATTACTGAACAGAAAACAAAATGACTGGAAAGCAGTGGAGGAGCTTACCACTGTGTTGAAAGATTTCGACCCTTCTGATCCGGTAAAATATGATTTTGCATTATTTGGATTGGGAATATTTGAAAATTACTGATGCCAAAGGATTATTTTCAATTCAAGCAATTCCTGGTCAACCAGGGCAGATCAGCATTTAAGGTTGGGACCGATGGTGTAATGCTGGGGTCCTGGGCCAGTATAGAGAATGCCGGATCCATCCTGGATGTCGGCACCGGGACCGGCCTCATCGCCTTGATGCTGGCTCAACGCACCGCTGCCAGTCCCATGGAAACAGTTGCCCATATCGTAGCCCTTGAAATCCATAAGGGATCCTGTGAACAGGCCATGGATAATGTCAGGATCTCACCATGGAAACATAGGATCAAGGTGATCAACCAGTCATTCCAGGATTACTGCTGGACCGGTCCGGCCAGGTTTGATCTGATTGTTTCCAACCCGCCTTTTTTCAGTGATTCTTGGAAACCGAACAGACAGGAGAAAGAAATCAGCCGGCATGATACCCTCCTTGGCCTTGGGGAACTTATATCGGGTGTGGGAAAACTGCTTGCACCCCAAGGAAAGTTTTGTGTGATCCTGCCGGTTGACGAAAGCAAAAAGATTCAGAAATCTGGTATAGAAATGGGCTTGCACCTGTATAAGATATCCAGGATCTCTCCCACAATCAATTTACCAGCCAAAAGGCACCTGCTTGAGTTCCAAAGATGCCCAGCTGATAAGGTTCAGGATTCTGAGATAGCTATCGAAGGTGATACAAGGCATGATTACACTGATGCCTACAGGGAGTTGACGAGGGACTTCTATCTTGCGTTCTGATGGCTACAACCAGCGCGTATTATTCTCCCAGGAAACGAATGCCATGGCTTTCCAGTTCATCCAGCACAGGTTCATAGATCTCTTCATGTATGGGGATATGAACCCCTGTCATTTTGACCTTACCCTGTAAGATCAATTTTGTGGCAATGGCAACTGGCAAACCGACAGTAATGGACATGGCGGTATTGACGGTGTCTTCTCCCGTAAAGGCCATGGATGAAACGATACGTTGTTTCTTACCATCCAGGAGGTATTCAAACTGGTGCTGCATGACTATCCTATCTTTATCATCGGGTTCCAGTTTCAGTTTCTCCTCCAGCAGGTACTGAAGGATCCTGGCCGGGGTACGGTCTTGTATTCCTGCCTTTTTCCGGTCAAACAATCCGAGCCACGCAAGCTTTTGCATGATCTCCCCATTCGGATCGATCTCCAGGTAGCTTGCCAGCTTCTTTTCAACCGGATCAACGATATTGTATGCCAGGAAACTGTTGGTGAAATCACGGTAAGTCATTTCTCCTGGGAATTCGACCTCGTATGAATCATCTGTGGCTCCCAACTGTACGAGGGCATTCCACGCATCACAAAATCCCACCCTACGGATGGTCCCTCGAAACATAGTTGACAGATCAAACAACTGGTAATCATCCTGGTAGGTAAGTGAATCACGGTTAGGATAGGCTTCAAATTTACCGAGGTCGAGTACCCTGATTATCTCGTAGCGCTGAAAAAGCTTATGGTAGGGAATATATTTGAATTTTCCATTGTGCAGGAACCTGGCCCCTGCCTGGCCGGCCAGAACAACATTTCTTGGGTTCCAGGTAAATTTATAGCGCCATGGATTATTATCGTAGGTCGGTGCAACGAGTCCACCAGTATTTGACTCAAATACATCAATTTTCCCTCCCATTTTGTGTATCCTGTGTATAATGCGCATGGCCGACATATGGTCTATGCCGGGATCCACACCCATTTCATTCAGCAGTATAACCCCCTGTTTCCTGGCCTCTGCATCAAGTCCCCTGATCTCCTCAGATACATAGGAGGCTGTTACAAGTGGTTTCCTGCTTGATACACAGTTTTTAGCTACCGGGAAATGCATACGATGAGGTAGCATGGAGATTACAATATCAGCAGCATCGATTATTTTCCCAAGCAGGCCTTCATCTTTAACATCAAATTTCATCCCTTTGCCATTAGGATGATTGTCAATCTTCTGAAGGGCCAGTTCTTCGTTGATATCAGCAAGTGTAATCCGCCAGTTGTTCTCCTGCGAGTGATCCAGCAAATACTTTATCAGGGTTGAAGAGGAGAGACCGGCTCCAAGTATGAGAATTTGTTGCATTTAGTTCAGGGTTTCCTTCAGGAATTTAAAGTTAATATCCCGGATTAAAATTATCCTTTGAATTCATGAGTTGTAAAACATGAATGGTATGAAAAAAGGGGTTGTCATCAGACAACCCCCTACACAAGAAAACATCCGGCAATGGATCTCTAGCCTCCTGTGTAATAAGGATTTTGTACCAGGTTTTCCGGATTGGCCTCCATTTCCCGTTCTGGGATCGGGAGGATCAGGTTGCCTGCATTATAGGGATACTCATCTATACTTTCCTTCCATCGTTTCAAGTCATGCAGCCTCAATCCTTCCCAGCACAGCTCAAGATATCTCTCCTGGCGTATGGC
>CAZXOJ010000246.1:0-6483 GCA_964642325.1 uncultured Bacteroides sp.
TACTGAATAAGAGGTTCATCCCCCTTTCACTTTGCCAGCTGTTCCCTGCATGCCCCTTGCCTGAATGCTGGTACTCCGTCCTGATGATGCACCCTTCTGCCATGTCTTCAGTCTTTAGCAGGCGGTTCATCTCCTCATTGGTGGAATCGATTTCTTTATACTCCCTGGTTTTTTTGCTTAATTTTCTGATAATCATAATCTTCTGTTAAAATCAGTATTTCATATCCCCGGATGAACAAAGTTCGTAATTTTGCGTTTAAATGGCATGCCTTTTGAAGATTCACATCAGTAAGAGTCATTAAAAATCATTACTTTTGCGATAAATCAGCGGATGAATAAAACTCAGGAGAGCGCCCCGGATAACTTAGGCAGGACGATAATAGATTGCATTCAGGAGAAAAAGGGCTCAGGCATTGTTCAGATTAACCTTACAAAAATAGATAATTCGGTTTGTGAGTATTTTATTGTAGCACATGCTGATTCAAATACCCAGGTCAAAGCCATCGCTTCACATATTGATAATCACCTGAGAAAGCAGTATAAAATCAAGCCCTTACATTCAGAAGGATATGAAAATGCACAGTGGGTATTACTTGATTACAACAGCATCATTGTACATATATTCCAGCAGGAGACCAGGAATTTCTATAAGCTTGAAGAGTTATGGGCAGATGCAGAGTTGGAAATAATAAGTGAATCAGGACAAGAAGAATTTTAAAAAGACTATGACAGATAAAAAGAATCCAAAGGATCTTCCCCCAAAATCAGACGATAAACAGGGGAAAGGCAATTTGCCCCGTCCCAAGTTTAATGTATACTGGATCTATGGCATCATAGGCCTGGCCATCATCGGGACCTATTTCCTAAACATGGGAAGCGGAGTGGAAGAAATCACCAGGCAGCGGTTCGAGAAAGAGATGTTGCAGAGCTATGATGTTCAGAAGATCATCATTGTTAATAAGGAAAGGGTTGAGGTATATATCAAACCGGACAGGCTTGCCTCTGGCAAATACAAGGACCAGGAAAGCAAAGGTTTTTCTCCCATGCCCAAAACCGGACCGCAATTTTACTTTACGATTGGGTCTGTAGAGGTATTCGAGCAGCAATTGCAGGGTGCCATGCAAAATTTTGCGGAAGAGGAGAGAATTCCGGTCTCTTATGAGACGAAAAGGAATCTATTCGGGGAAATGTTTGGCTGGCTGCTTCCCATCCTCTTGCTGGTTGCCGTATGGTTATTCATATTCAGGCGAATGAGTTCAGGTTCAGGCGGAGGTGCGGCAGGGAATATCTTCAATGTGGGGAAATCCAAAGCCAGGATATTTGATAAAGACTCACATGTCAAGATTGATTTTAAAGATGTAGCCGGACTCGAAGAAGCCAAGATAGAAATTAAGGAAATCGTGGATTTCCTTAAGCATCCGGGAAAATATACCGAACTCGGTGGAAAGATACCCAAAGGCGCCCTGCTTGTCGGTCCCCCGGGAACAGGAAAAACCCTGCTTGCCAAGGCAGTTGCAGGTGAAGCCAATGTGCCCTTCTTTTCCATCTCAGGTTCTGACTTCGTGGAAATGTTTGTCGGTGTCGGTGCATCCCGTGTACGGGACCTCTTCAAACAGGCCAAGGAAAAAGCTCCCTGCATTGTTTTTATTGACGAGATTGATGCCGTCGGACGTGCCCGTGGGAAAAATCCCAATTTTGGCTCCAATGATGAGCGGGAGAATACATTGAACCAGCTGCTGACCGAAATGGATGGTTTCGACACCAATACGGGGGTTATTATCCTGGCTGCCACCAACCGTGCGGATGTACTGGACATGGCATTGTTAAGGGCCGGCCGTTTTGACCGGCAGATCCATGTTGAATTACCCGACCTGAAGGAAAGAAAGGAGATCTTCAAGGTACACCTGCGCCCGCTGAAACTCACGAAGAACCTGGATATTGATTTCCTGTCCAAGCAAACCCCTGGATTCTCCGGTGCCGACATAGCAAATGTCTGTAACGAGGCCGCCCTGATAGCTGCCCGGGGGAATAAGAAATCTGTTGGAAGACAGGATTTTCTTGACGCTGTCGACAGGATCATCGGGGGACTAGAGAAAAAGAATAAGATCATTACACTTGAGGAAAAGAGAACAATAGCATTCCATGAAGCAGGGCATGCTACCACTTCCTGGCTGCTCGAGCATGCCAATCCACTTGTAAAGGTTACCATTATCCCCCGGGGCAAGGCACTTGGTGCAGCCTGGTACCTTCCGGAGGAGCGGCAGATCACTACCACGGAACAGTTGTTGGATGAGTTATGTTCAGCGCTTGGGGGACGGGCATCAGAGGAATTGAATTTTAACAAGATCTCTACCGGGGCCTTAAACGACCTGGAAAGGGTAACGAAACAGGCCTATGCCATGGTATCCTATTTTGGTATGAGTAATAAGGTAGGAAATATCAGTTTTTATGATTCAACAGGACAGGGAGAGTATGCATTCAACAAACCCTACTCAGAAAAGACTGCTGAATTGATCGATGAGGAAGTGAACCGGATCATTGATGAGCAGTATGAAAGGGCCAAAAAAACACTCAGGGACAATATGGAGGGGCTTACAAAACTGGCTAACCAGCTGCTGGAAAAAGAAGTGATATTCAGCGAGGACGTAGAAAAGATTTTCGGTCCCAGGAAAAACCACCGGACCGACCTGGACGGCAAACCCAAGAGCAGAAGAAAATCCTCAACCCCCAAGGAGAAAGCTACAGAAGCAGTACCCAAACTGGAAAAGAAAGAGAAAGAGGAAGAAAAAGAAGAAGAAAAGACACCAAAGAGTAAGACTGCCTGATGGAAAAAGACTGGGTTCAGATTTATTCAACCGACAAGATGTTCCAGGCCGAGATCTTCAAACAGGTACTGGCAGATCATAAGATCGAGGCCGTTATTATCAATAAGATGGATTCCTCCTACAAGGCGTTCGGGGAAGTGGAAGTATACGTTAATAACGATCATGTAATCAAAGCAAAAATGCTTGCCAAAGAGTTTGACTCTTGAAAGAGACCATCACCAGATCGATTACCGGTATCCTCTTCCTTCTAGTTATCGTACTTGCCCTGATCCTGCATCCTTACCTGTACCTCGCTATATTCTCACTGGTTTGTTTTGCAGGCTGGCTTGAATTTACGAGCCTGTTTTATCCGAAAAGCAAACCCGGCATTAAGATACCCGGGGGCCTGCTGCTTACCGGCTCCTTCATCATCATCTATTTTATTTTCAATGGACAATTGCCTGGATATTTCATGTTCATCCCGGCCATTTCCCTGCTTGTGATGATTTTTATTGACGCCACTTTAAAAACCCATCTCGCCGGCATAGGGATACCCGTCTGTACAACCGGATTTATCTACATGGGTGCCGGAATGTTTTGCCTGCATTGCCTGGCTTTTCAACAGGGAACATTGGAGGCATATTCACCTGCATGGATACTCTATGTATGTTCCCTTATCTGGATCTATGATACCATGGCCTATGTATCGGGGAGGCTTGCCGGGAAGCACCCCTTGTGGCTGCGGATCTCCCCGAAAAAGACCTGGGAAGGTGCTATTGGCGGTGCGCTGTTTGCCATCATCCTGGCCATTGTCCTGAGCAGGTTCAATACTGCATTATCCCTCCCGGGGTGGGTCGGACTGGCCATGGTAGTGGTTGTTTTCGGTACCCTGGGTGATTTTTTTGAATCCTGGCTGAAACGCCGGACCGGCAAAAAGGACAGTGGCAGCTTACTGCCTGGTCACGGAGGCATCCTTGACAGGTTTGATTCCCTGCTGATGGCGACTCCATTTGTAAGCATTTACCTAATCCTTGTACTATGATACATAAAGAAGGGCACCGAATATCAATTTTGCTTTTTGTTTTACTGGCCATCCTGAATACGGCCATAATACTATTCACAGGAGCCTCTCCCTGGGTAGAGGTTCCCATCCTAATTGCCTCCCTCCTGCTCTTGTTGTTCATCCTGAGGTTCTTCAGGGACCCAAAACGGGCAGTCCCACAAGAAGGCTTCATCTACGCACCGGCAGATGGCAAGGTGGTAGTGATAGAGAAGACTACCGAAAGTGAGTATTTCAATGATGAAAGGATACAGGTTTCCATTTTTATGTCAGTCTGGAATGTTCATATTAACTGGTACCCTGTTGCCGGTAAGCAGTCCTACTATCAATACCATCCTGGAAAGTACCTGCTCGCCCGCCACCCTAAATCATCCACCGAGAATGAAAGAAATACCCTGGTAACAAAAACAGCTGGTGGAATCGAGATCCTGACCAGGCAGATCGCCGGGATTGTAGCCCGGAGGATCATCAGCTACGCTACCACGGAAAAAAGTGTGAAGCTAGGGGATGAGATGGGCTTTATCCGCTTCGGATCAAGGGTGGATATCTTCCTTCCCGTGGGTACGGAGATACTTGTCCAAGCCGGCCAGACGGTCAGGGGACTTTTAACTCCACTGGCAAAATCCTAATTTTAACATTCCATTAACAAACTTATGATCGCAGTCCACGTATATTTGGACAAATCAGATTTTAATATTTATTAAATATCAAATTTACAAACTATGAAGAAACTTGTTTTAATGATCGCAATGGTTGCTTTCCTGGGCGTTGCTACAGCACCTGTATATGCTGCCCCGGATAGTCCAAAAACTGAGCAGACAAAAAAGGAAGCCAAGAAAAAGGCTGCTAAAAAGAGCGATAAGGAATGTGCAACAAAGAGTTCAGATTGTTGCAAGTCTAAATGCGACGACAAATCGAAGAAAAAAGCTGATCCAGAAAAGAAATAGTTCAGGATCTAAATCCTATATATTAAAGCCGCCTCAGATCAAAACTGGGGCGGTTTTTTTTATGTATATGAGAGGATATTAGAGCGGTGCTGCAAATCTTGCAAACAACATTTAAGGCACCTTATCTAATATCCTCTCAAATAAAAAATAGCCACAGGGTTTTGATTAAATATGATCAATACTTATTAAGCATCCATCAATTTTAGGCGTGTTAAAACCGGAGCCTTATTTTGCGATTACTGGCGCAAAATGCTCGCTCCGGTTTTAATATGCCTGAATTGAACAGAAATGTATCTTTTATTTTTGGATTTGATTATTTTTAAAGAAAAAACCGAATATGAGTCAAACTAAAGTTTTACCACTCAATGATGATGTCTCCTGGGTGGGTGTCCTCGATGAAGATATAGTTACATTCGACATTGTCATGGAAACACAGTATGGCACTACCTATAATGCCTTTTTCATTAATGCAGAAAAGAAGGTAGTTATCGATACGGTAAAGAAAACTTTTCGGAAGGATTTCATTCAGAAATTAAGCACGCTCACAGATCCTGCTGAGATTGACTATATTATTTGTAATCACACTGAACCAGACCATTCCGGCAGCCTTACTTACCTGCTTGATATGGCACCGAATGCCACGGTTATCGGTAGTGGCCAGGCCCTGAACTACCTGTCAGAGATGATTGGCAGGCCTTTTAAATCAATGAAGATCAGAGATGGTGATACCCTGGACCTGGGCAATAAAACACTCAGGTTCATCGGGGCAGCCAACCTGCACTGGCCCGATACCATCTACACTTATCTTGAAGAGGACAATATACTTTTTACCTGTGACTCATTCGGATCTCATTACAGTAATGAGAAGATGTTCGATGACGAGGTGGGGGATTTTCATGATGCATTCAGGTATTATTTCGATGTTATACTTAAACCTTTCAGTAAGTTCATGCTGAAAGCCATAGACAAGATCGATGCCCTGGACATTTCCATGATCTGTCCGGGTCACGGTCCCATATTAAGATCCAGCTGGCAGGAAAAAGTCAGGCTGTCTGCTGAGCTGGCTTCCGCCTACCTTGAGTTCCTGGTAGGCAATGAGAAAAGGGTCCTGATAGCTTACGTCTCTGCCTATGGATATACAGGTGAAATGGCTGAAACCATAGCCTCCGGGATAAAGGAAACGGGTGATATTGAGGTTGAGGTAGTGGATATTGAAAACATACAGCTGGGTGAACTGGAAGAACTCATCGTCCGGTCTGGTGGCCTCCTGGTAGGATCACCGACGATCAACCGCAATACCCTGCTACCTGTTTACAGGATGTTCTCTGTGATCAATCCAATCCGTGATAAAGGAAAGCTGGCAGCTTCTTTTGGCTCCTATGGCTGGAGTGGTGAGGCAGTTCCCCTTATTGAGGAACACCTGAGAAACATGAAACTCGATATCGTCCAGGACGGATTGGCAACCAAGTTCTTTCCAAGCGAGGAACAGAAGGAAGCCCTTATGGATTTTGGAAGGACCTTTGGTCTGCGATTCCTCGAAAACCAGGCAGCGGAATAACAATATCTCCGACGATTATTATTCCTGTTTTCGTCACCGGGACACCTTGGCCGGTTTTCATAGGATCCTACCCACTATTTCCTGCTTATCTGTAAGCTTACCTTTCTGCAAAAT
>CAZXOJ010000247.1:0-6476 GCA_964642325.1 uncultured Bacteroides sp.
AAATCATTATGATGGGTACAAACCGCGCTCTTCCAGGTGGTAAATGATGCGCTATTATTCAGAACCTCCGGAAGCTGGCCGTAACTATCTTCTGGCAAACTCTTAAATCCCATATCTACCATTCCATTCCCGCCTGTTTTCAATTCAACATGATGGAAGCGCGGGATCCCTTCAACGTGAAATACAGCCATACCCATTTCAGGACCCCAAACATCGATAAAAGGTATGCCCGACAGGTTACTTCCAGAACCCGGTACAATGAAATCTTCTTTGGTTGTGTCCGTAATCCCAACATTGGTCCAGGTTTCACCCCATTGTTTGTTGAGCGGCTGCAAATAGCGGAAATCATAGCTTTGTGCGTCTGGATTGGTTAATTTCCGGTCCAGTCGGTAATTGTTATAGAAGACCCCGTTAATCTTTAGATCTTTACCGGAATGGTTGGTGTAAGTACACCAGCTTACCGCAACATCAGGGTATTGTTCATACATTTCAATAACCATTGACCTTTCAATTTTTGAGTCACTCCCATGCAAGGTCAGTCTCTTCCCTTTTCCAAACTCCGCATCCTCAATATCCTGAAATTCATGTGAAGAGATCTTAAAATTCTTGTATAGGATATTGTCAAGTTCAATAAAATGAGGGGGAAGGGGATCCGCTCCTGTCTTTGCTGGATGGTTGATTGACAGTACATTCCCATCAACCACGAATTCAACTTTGCAATACATAAATTCATCTAAGGTGAGATGGATATTCTTATTCTTTAGATGCATATTATCACTTTCAATATCTAAGGTAATTGGGGACAAATCCAGGTCCTTACATTGTATAAAGAATAGGAACATGGTCACTAAACAAGCTGAAATAATTTTTTTTAATTCCATGATACAATGAGATTACTTTTGTTTGATAATAAGGGCACGTTCAGCTTCCTCCAGGTACATCGCTGCTTCATCTTTTTCAGCTTCACTGCTAAAATTTGAAAATAACTCAATCCAGTTTCGAACTGCCTTCTGATAGGTTTTCAGATATGCTACTGATTTTTCAACATGGACAGATTTTTCATCCTGCAAAAAATATACAGGATTGGAATGGGCAAATACGGTTAACCCCCTGGGCAATATTCCTGGAGTATTCTGGGAGGTTACCCGTCCAGCGATCCAGGCACTTTCTGACAGTGTAATATCCGCTTCGAGATCCACTGAATAGATGTCACGTTTTGTATAGTAATCAGAAAGTCTTTCCCATGCAACAACGTTCCCATTTACCACAATTTCCAGTCTCCCGAAGGGGTATAATGATTTGGCTTCAACATGGACTTTAACAGTTTTTTCTCCCTCGAAACTAACGGTTTCACCTGAGAGATGATCTTCAACCCCAAAGGTCAGCATAGGGCCATTTGAAATAAATCCCTTTCCGGATTTCAGCCCTTTTATCCAATTGTCATATGTTGCTTCTCCTTTGAGGTACACATAATGCCGGTTACTGCCAACCGGGATTTCATCGCCCATCTTATCTGAACCGGCTGTAAGGGGAAGCCTGAATCCCGCATTTAAGTATTGATAATACAGATCCATACCACGCATCACTGTAAAATCTATCTGGGACATGCCAGAATAATCCCAGGGGGTCCAATGACTGGGTAGTTTTATCGGATCATCATAGGTCATCAGTTCAAGGGCATCTATCAAACCAAGAGGAATGGCAATGGCGGATTCTAATCCCGGCAGGTTGGAAAAATGGGCCCAGACAGTTGTGGCCTCATGTTTCTGGGATTCCTTCAACCTCGGGGACAGCAAAAGATGTGGATTTTTGGGTCCCATGAAGTTTAACTGCCCCCCAAAATAGGCATAGGGTTCAATAATCTTTTTTAATCCCAGCAAACATACGTGACCCAGCTGCCAGTCCCTTATTTCCTGTCCGACATAAACAAGATTGTCCTCCGTCGAAACCTTATCGAGCTCACCTGAAAATTTTTCCCTGTCATAAGTAAAATCACTGGTCAGCAGGTTGACAACATTTAGGTCTTCAGCCCGCATCTGCAGGTGGGCTGAGGTGGTTTCCAGAAAATGGACATGGGTATCACCACTGTAATACCCCAGTTCTGTCATATCTATCCATCGCTTTAATATGAATTCATTTACCTTCTGGCCGGCATCAGGCAAATAAACCAATTCTTTGACCGGAAAAGTTTCCAATCCCTGCCGGATCTCGATGTACAGGCTGTCTTCATTGGTGCTTACCTGAAATGCGCCATCCACGTACCATCGTTTTTTGCCCAGGTAGTAGACATGCTCATGTTCACCATCAAGGCTGACATCCAATCCATTGCCATTTGTTACCGATACTGTGGCGGCAACCGGCAGTCCTGATTCAGCACTGATAATACGTCCTCGAAAAGTCTTTTCCCCGGATGCAAAAACAGGTTGCGCAATTACACAAGAAACCAGTACAAGAAATATGGTTCTTGACATTTAAATTTCTCCCTTCCATTAAATAAAACTGTGTGTTTCTGGATCTATTCCGAGATTATCGGCCATCGTTCCCCCCCACATTTTCTTCCTGCTTGCCGCTGGAACATTATTGGCGTCCAGCATTTTGGAAAAACGCTCAATGTTTCCGGGAAGCCCTTCTGGGGTTTCATCCGTGCCGAAAACAATATGCTCCCAGGCAGCGGGACCACCCTTTAAGGTATGGGGATTATTATCCCCTTCCTGGTCTGACCACCAGAGGATCTCGCTCATTCTTTCCAGCCGGCCAAGTTTTATGAATTTAAAAAGGGTTGATCCTGTCACATCAAAGAACAGGTTGGCATTCCAACGCGCCGCTTCGGCTGCTTCATCATACCAGGGATTTCCCAGGTGTGCTCCCTGTATCTTTATCCTCGGGAATGCCCTGCACAGCGTGTCCAGGTACATAGGCCGCATACGTGAAGATGATGTCCATGCTGGCTTATCACTGGCCCGCCGGCTGGAAATGCCTGTATGGAAGAGCAGATACAATTTATATTCTTCGCATAGCCTGTAGGCCTGGAAATAAGTCTGGTCGTCAAAGTTTTTCTGGGGACTGTGAAACTTCATGCCGACAAATCCAGCCTTCTTAAACTCTTCAATCTCCCGGATGGCATTGGGATCATCCAGGTTTACCCGGCCGTAACCAATGAATACATCAGGATAAGTTTTAATTGCTTCAAGCATTAGATCCATATCTTCCCTCCAGGTCAACACACAGGCCATCGCATTATATGGCCGGTAGATCCTTACCATATCTTCGACCCATTTCTCAGTGCTACCGCAATGAATATGTGAATCAATAATGAAATCTGGTAATTCCTGTGATTTGACGGGCTCTTTCATTTCTGCAGCATCCACCCTGCTGGTTGATAATACAGGAGAGATCAAAGTCGTTGCTGCTGCAACTTTAGCGCCTTTGTTAAAAAATTCCCTGCGTCCGATGTTGGTTGATGAGTTTTTCATATCTGTTGGTTTTTAGTTTCTATAACCATCCTGGTGCTTAGCCCTATCCATAAAAGCGAGCATATTTTCAAGCGGAACATCCCCTTCCACATCATGTGAGGGGGCAAATATATATCCTCCCTCCCTGCCCAATTCCAGCAACCTGTCACTCTCTTCATTAACGTCTTCCACACTTCCGTATGGAAGTATGCGCTGTGTCGATAAGCCCCCGTGAAATGACAGCCGGCCTCTGTAGGAAGGCAACAATTGATAGATATCCATAACCTCAGGCTGAAAGGGGTTAAAATTATCCAATCCGATCTCGACAAGTGGGTCAAATAGTTCGTCTACGTCTCCACAGGAGTGTATGAATACAAACTTTCCTGCATCCTTTACAACTTTGAAAATCCTGGCCAAATAGGGTCTGATAAATTCATTCCAGCATTCCTGTCCCATGATCAGTCCTCGTTGTTGTCCCCAATCATCTCCCAATTTGACCGCATCGATATCGAATTTGAGAGCCTGCTTTATTTGTGTGATGTTGTAATCACATATGGCACTCATCAATTCATGCACGAAATCCGGATTGATGACGAAATCCATTAGCAATGCCTCCATACCCCTTAAGGTCCAGGCCCTTTCATACATCGAAAAGCCGATTTCGAATATCCGGAACCGGTCCGGATATTTTTCCAGAAGGTAGGGTATATCACTGAAATACCTGTCTGCCAGGGGATCCGGAAAATGGTAACCTGATAGTGTGGGTTGTGGTAATACCTGGCCTTCCACATTTCCAATGTCCTTATCAATTGACCGGTCCCACGTGACCCCGAAAAAATCCTTGAAACGGTCATTCTCGATATCTTCAAAGAATCCAATTTCATCACCCAATACCAGCATATGGTTGTCCGTGATCTCCATGATGTCTTCCGAACCGTAATGATCGATCAGTTTTTGCTTTGCTTCTACAGTAAACCCGAAATGCCAGGGAACATAAGGAGGTCTCTTATGTTCCAGCACCGTTTTTACTATATCACGTTTCGTCATTACATTTTCAATTAGGTGATATTTAATATATCTTCATGAACAAATTTACTGTTAAGAATTTTAATAATGGAAAAAAAAGGGATTAGTTCACGCAGGAAATTCATAAAATCTGCTGCCACCATCGGAAGTCTTCCATTTCTTCCCCTTCCCCTAGATCTATTTAGTAAACCAACACTTATGGAGCTTACAGAAAACCAACAAAGTCTCATCGGACAATATGGGCCATGGGCCGCCTCACTAATGGATGATCCTGCACCTCTGTCATTCAGACACAGAAAATGGACTGACCTGGAACAATGGAGAAAAATGGCCAGGGGAAAAATGCTTGAATTAGTGGCTATGCCTGATGCAGGAGGTGTACCTGATGTAACCGTAAAAAATAAATACGTATATGATGGCCTTGATATAGAAGAGATCAGCTGGCAGTTACCGTACGGGAGGCCAACTGAAGCCATATTATTGAAGCCGCAGGGGGCAAAGGGTCCTTTGCCAGCTATTCTGGGACTCCATGACCATGGTGGTAATAAATACCTGGGGAAACGAAAAATCACCCGTACATCTGATAGCCCACCTGATTTTGTAATAGCTCACCAGGAGGAATCATATGAAGGACTCGCCTGGGCGAATGAAATTGCCAAACGGGGGTATGTTGTACTGGTCCATGATGCATTCGCTTTTGCCAGCCGCAGGGTATTGTATAAGGATGTGGCAGGCGTTGAATGGGGACCTAATAATGTAGATGGGAAGTCTGACGCTGACCCGGAAAATCCGAAAAATATTGAAGCCTATAATGAATGGGCAGGTGCACATGAAGATATCATGTCCAAATCCTTATTCTGCGGGGGTACAACCTGGCCGGGAGTATTTTTAGCTGAAGATAAAAAAGCGCTGGATGTACTGAGTAACCGGCCTGATGTTGATCCCGGCCGAATTGGATGCGGGGGACTTTCCGGCGGGGGACTAAGGACGGTTTACCTGGGAGGTTCTGACCCTCGTATCAAGTGTGCTGTATGTGCAGGATTTATGACAACCTGGAATGACTTTTTGTTGAATAAGTCCTATACCCATACCTGGATGACCTACACCCCGTTGTTGCCAAGGTATATGGATTTTCCAGAGATCCTGGGATTGCGCGTTCCTTTGCCAACCATGACGCTTAATGACATCGATGATGGTCTTTATACCATGGATGGCATGACCCGGGCTGACCAGATCCTGAAGGAACTATATGCCAAAGCCGGGGCAGCTGACCATTACGATGGCAGGTTCTATCCAGGTCCCCATAAATTGGATGCCAAAATGCAAAAAGATGCATTTGACTGGTTTGACAGCTGGTTGAAAAAATAGGACTTTCAATTCCTAAAGCAATTGCTTCCGATTCTCGTAAATTTTCTGAATGGCATTTACAATGTCATCCATGTCTTTGCGCTCAGCCAGCAACATACTCTGAGAAAACCAGACAGCCTCCTGGCATAACTGCTCGTTATCAGGAAGATTTTTTAGTTCCTCCCGGTATTGATCCAGTCTTTGCTTTGAAAACAACCTTTTATACCCTTTAGAGCTCAAAGCTTCCTCCATCAAACCATCATTATATTGAGGTCCATACCCCCCGGAGCAGGGAATCCCTTCTGCAGACAATGCTTTAAGGAATTTAGCCCTTGGCAGGTCATCAAAATGCTCTTTTTTATATCGGAAAGGATACAGGTGATAAGCCGACCTGTCTGCCCCATCTGCCAATTTATAGGGTAAAATCCCGGGGATCTCTTTTATTTTGGAGTTCAGGTACAAAGCATTCTCCAGTCGTTTATCGGCGTCTTTTCTGGCCCTCTCCATCTGGGACATTAAAATAACTGCCTGGTATTGCATCATTCTTTTGTTCCCTCCACGGAAAGGGTAACCCCTGAATTCATCTATGTTTTTACCATATGCCCTTCCACAGTTATGATATGAAAAGCACATGTCCATAATATCGTCATC
>CAZXOJ010000248.1:0-6468 GCA_964642325.1 uncultured Bacteroides sp.
CGGCTCCGAACTAGAAAGGTCTCCTTCATTGACTTTGATTGAAAAAATATTGTATTTCCCACTCCTTGAACTGATGAAATAGAGCGATTGGTCACTGCCCCATACCGGGTGAGAATCCTGGCCTTCATACGAAGTCAACTGTGTAAATGTGCCAGACTTGATATGATACAGCCAGATATCTCTGTTGGCTGAACCCTGGTATGCCTCACGAGAAATCCTGCAAGATCCCCGTACAAAGGCTACAAACCTTCCATCCGGAGAAACGACCGGTTCACTGCCCAGTGCATTCATCAACCTTATAGGTGTACCACCACCAGAAGAAATACTCAGCAATTCTGACTCACGCTCAACATGCCGGAAATTCCGGCTGCTGCCAAAAATCAGGTTACCGTCATTGGTCCAGTCTGTTAATAAATCCGCTGCTGAATGATAGGTGATCCTTTCTGGCAATCCGCCTTCCGCACCAGTAATAAACAGGTCATTCTGCCCGAACCTGTTGCTGGTAAAAGCAATACGATCACCATCCGGACTCCAGCAAGGATAGCTTTCATAGGCCTGGTGGATGGTTATCCTGCTAGCTTTCCCACCATCGACCGGGACTGTCCAGATATCACCCTGGTAGGAAAAAGCAATCATTGAACCATCCGGATTCAATGCCGGGTACCTGGCAAAGGTTGAAGCATCTACGGCAATGGCCGATATTGCCAATGCACTGCATAAAAAGAGAAAACCAATTTTCTTCACGATAATGTAATATGGATAAGGGGTTGGTAAAATTTTCGTCAAAAGGCTAATTTAAGATTTCATCATATGTCCAGGAGACATAGAAGAGTCCGCCGATCTGGGCAGACCCGAAGCTGGTAGTGTAATAACTGTTGAGGATGTTGGAGCCACCTATTTTTAGACGTGACTGAAGATTCGGGATAGACAGGCTGATGTGGGCATCAACCATAGAATATGCCGGCATCATTGCTGTCCCGAATTGTGACTCCCAGAGAAAGCTTTGTTGCCATCTCCAGTTAATATTAAATCCGATCCGGCGAGTGATATATCTGTTTCCATAGCCAAGATTAAATTTAAACCTGGGTGTATTGAATTGAGGTGAAAAACCAGGAGGAGGATTCTCTATTTCTTCCAGCTCATTGAAGGATACATTTCCCCTGACCAGGGCAGCTCGGCCTACCCTGAACTCAGCACCAAGCGCAAAGCCATAAGATATTACCGGGAAGTCTGTACTGATGGTTGTCTGGTACCGTTTTTCATCTTCAGTATTTGGATTCTGCGCCAATAACTGTGTTGCCGTAAATCCATTGTACCTGTTTCCATAAACATAGCCGTCTACCAGAAGAAGCCTGTTTAATAAAAGTCCTTTATAACCAAGCTCAACGGCCGTGACCCTTTCAGGCCTGAATTGTGGGATGACAAAGGGCCCGTATTCAGTCACAGGTTCATCTGTGATGGGATTCCTTCCTGACAGGGGATAGACAGGGTTTTCAGGTATATCATTCAGGCTGTGAACTTCAGGTAGTCCACCAATTACTCTATAGGGCCCAATATCCAGGTTTACCATCTGATCGGCAATGGAAGGGAACCTGAAAGCCGTTTGTACGGATGACCTGATATGGTGGGTGAGATCCGGTCCAAGTGAAAATACCACCGAAGCCCTGGGTGTGAACCTTCCCTCGAAGAATTTATTTTTATCATACCTTGCCGAGGCAGTAATTTTTAATTGCTCATTTAGAAGTTGCTTTGCGATCTGGGTAAATGCCCCGTACTGATCAATATGCACAGGATTGCCCGGCATGTCAATGAAGACGGTCCCTTCACTGTTGATAGAATAATACCGGGCACTGGCGCCAACTAAAAGTTCGACCACCTTAACCAGCCTGCTGAAATTATACATACCTTCAATGTGAAGAAGGCTGCTTTTATCGATGACTTTAGCCCCTCCCTGGTTAATAGGTGTATTGATGATCTGGTCGTAGTAATTGTCGAATTCCTCTGTTCCCGGAAGAGGTAGAGCGGGTTTTGCCGGGTCAAAAATGTTCCCTGAAAGATCACGATTGTCGGCAACCAACCTGGCAAACTGGTGAGAAGTATTATCAGGATTGCCAGTTAGTAGTTGCTGTGTAAATGCTCCAATATAATCAGTATACCAATCTTTACTTGATTTCCAGGCTTCATTTAATTGCAGAGCGGCTCCACCGGCATCGTAGGTATCACCTGAATTATCAATGGTATAATAGGCCCTCACATAGAAGTCGGGACTTTTGACTTCTCCCCTGAGATTGGTAATATCAAAATTCCTTAATGAAAACCTGTTCTGTGCAGTATATACGCTGTTCCCACGGGCAAAATTCCCCTGGACCGAAGCCTCGAACTGGTTGTTAAACCTGTAATGCAGTGCCCCTCCCACCCTTATGTTTCGAGTATTATAATCAACCATGTCTTTCTCCTGCCATCCGGTCCGGCTTACCACCTGGTCAGGGAATAAATCAACTATCCTGTTTACTTCAGCATCATACTCCGGAGTTCCGGGCGTGAGGCCCTGGGCCTCGGCCACACCTGCTGCAACCTGGGGTGCGGCGTCCTTGAGATTCACAGGTACGATGATATCATCCCCGTACACATTTACTCCATCATACCCGGGGTTGTTTTCCCTTGTGCTGTTGGGATCTTCCAGGTTATACCGGTCACGCATATCATAAGCATGCCAGTCAGTAGCCCTGAGGTATCCCCCGGTGATCTTGAATGCCAGTTTATTATTAAATGCTTTGGCATACCTGAAGTTAAAATCACCCATTGGATTGGACCCATAAGGATGTTCTGCTCCCAGGTTCATCATTCCTCCCTGGACAGAAACACTTAATCCCTGGTACTGATAAGGATCCTTGGTGGTCATTATTAGGGTGCCGTTCACTCCACCCGGACCGTATAAGGCTGAGGAGGCCCCGACGAGTAATTCTACATTGTCGATGTCGAGCTGGGATACGCCAAAAATATTACCTGCACTAAAACTGAGTCCGGGAGGAATATTCTCGATGCCATCAATGATCTGGTTCATGCGCATGTTGGCCTCACCGGTAAATCCCCTGGTATTGGGATACCTGAAGGTCAGGCTGTGCACATTCATGTCCACTCCCTTGAGCTGGTGCAAGCCGTCAAAAAAATTAGCCGTAGAGGTTTGCTGAATATCAAGTCCTGATAGCTTCTCAACGGAAACGGGTGATCTCATGATGTTTTCCGGAATACGGGAGGCGGAGACTACTACTTCCTCTCCCAGGTATACCTGATCCTCAAGTGATACTTCCAGCACCATCCCGTTACGTGTAATCTCAATCTCCTGGGATTCGTAACCAATCATGGATACAACTATCCAAAATGGACGCGGAATACTTGTTTCCAGTTGAAATGATCCGTCACTGCTGCTTACTGTACCCTCCAATGCATCTTTAACGGCTACATTAACCCCAATTAATGCTGATCCCGAACTTTCTTCTGAAATGGTGCCAGTCACCCTTGTAACCTGCCCGAGAAGGGAAGTTACCATGAAGATTGTCAAGATGATAAGAGATAATTTCTTCATGCTGTTACGCAGGTATATTTCCTTTTCCAGATCACTAATGTAATCATATTTTATGTTTCTATAATTTTCATTAAAGATCAGCGTTTATAAAAATAAAGCCTTTAGAAGATTTATTTTGTTATATTTCGCAGCGCAGTATTAGAAAAACCATTAAAACACATTGACCATGAGAAAAAGAAAATTAAACATATCAGGACTATTCATAGCAGTATTTGCATTGCTGCTGGTTACTTGCGAAAAGAAAAAAGATGAAGAGGTTGATCAATTGGTTGGCATTTATACTTTCACTTCCGCTATTTTCAATGATACAGTAAAAATGAAAGTGCCGGTATACGGGGACATTACCCTCATGCCTGGTACCGATGCATCCTTATTTGTGTCAGAAGGATTGCTGGGGGCTGCACCCTGTGATGATTCACTGAATGCAGCAGTTGAACTGAAAAGTGATGGTAAAATCTTCTATTCATGCCTTGGTGAGACAAATGAAGCACAGATGGGAACCTGGTTGATCAATACTGAAAGGACCATACTGACGCTTAATATCAGTAGCCCTCAGGCCTTTGGATTGACAATTTCAGACCTGACTATAACAGCCAATTCCTTTTCAGGAACCGTTGAGAATTTTCCTTTGCCTTTAGACGCCAGCGTTGAGCTAGGCGCGAATTTGCCAGGAAGCAGTATACCTAATATCCAGTTTAAATCGGTCGACCTTTCATTTACAAAGGTCCCATAGCCGGAAGGGAGTTCAGCTAGCACCCCCAGCCAAGTATGCTAATTGCGTTTGTGGAATTTTTTCTCAAACCGCCCATAGATCAGTTCCAGAATCTCATTAGCCAATGATTCAATGGGCTTATGGGTTACGCTGATCACAGAAAAACCACCCCGCTTGAATACGGCATGGGCAAAATCCATCTCCATTCTTACTGATCTGGGATTGACATAATCTGAGTTGCTGACATGTTCATAGTCCTGTATCCGTTTCCGCCTGTGGGCCATCAACTGGTTCATGCTGATGGTTAAGCCGAATACCCTCTTTTCATCAACCTTGAATAGCTCTTCAGGAGGGTCGATGCCAAATACAAGCGGTACATTGGATACTTTCCAGCCATGCATTGCCAGGTAAACACTCAGCGGGGTTTTTCCCGTTCGGGATACACCGGTCAGCACGATATCTGCATCTCGGATATTATGGACGTTCAATCCATCATCATTGGATATGGCAAAATCTATGGATTCGAGACGGTCGAAATATTCAAGGTTAAGTCTACGGTAAAGGCCAGGCTGATTAAGCGGTTCCTCGTTCAGTTCTGAAGTAAGGTAATCAATCAGGTCACCAGCCATATCAATGGTCTGGATATTCTTCTCCTTACTGATCCGGTTCAGATTTTCCCGGAGTTTTTTATCGATCATCGTATGCACGATGATCGCTCCGTCAGCAGCCGCTTTAGTAACAGCTGTTTTTACCGCTGCCACAGTGATCACATCACTGATCAGTTTAACCGCCATCCTGTTTTTGGGGAATTGTGCCAGGACTGTCTGCACAAGGAAATTCCCCGTGATCCCTTTGCCCCCTGATATGATATATATCGGCCTGGGCTCAGGATTTATCATTTCTTCTTCGCAACCATAGCCTCAATCATGTCAGTAGTCAGGGATTTAGGCCTCTCAATCGGATAACCCAGCGCACGGTCCCAAATAATATTAGCAGCTATCCCGAATGCCCTGCCAATGCCAAACAGCACGGTGTAGAAATCGTATTCCTTGATCCCGTAATGATACTGTATGATCCCGGAATGGGCATCTACATTGGGCCAGGGATTCTTTGCCTTACCCTGCTCCCTCAAAATGGGAGGTACAACATCATACAGTAAGTCCACATACTTGAACAATACGGCATCTTTCATATGCTTTAAGGAAAACTCACGCTGCATGGCATAACGTGGATCCGTCTTCCTCAAAACGGCATGCCCGTAACCTGGGATGACCTGTCCTGAATTCAGTATATCCCATACAAATTGTTTCATCTCTGCCTTGCTCGGGACCTTCCCATCCATTTTCTCAACCAGGTCAAGGATCCATTGGAGTACAGTCTGGTTGGCTAATCCATGCAGGGGGCCCGCAAGGCCGTTGATCATGGATGACATGGACCGGTACATGTCTGACAGGGCACTGGAGACCAGGTGACCTGTATGTGCGCTTACATTCCCGCTCTCATGATCAGCATGCAGTATGAAATACATTCTTGCGACATCATCGTAAGGTTTGGCGATCCCCATCATATGTGCAAAATTGCCTCCCATATCCAGGTTGGGGTTTTGTTGTATCCGTTTTCCTTCGCGATACAATTTGGTGTAGATATAACTGGCAACCTCAGGTATTTTTGCCAGCAGGTTCATGGCATCTTCATAGGTTGGATCCCAATAATCCATTTTGGAGATCCCGGCCTGGTATTTTCTGTCAAAAAAAGATTCCCTGTGCATACTGAGGATGGCTGAGGAGAAAATGGTCATCGGATGGCTCTGTGATGGAAAACCATCAATCACATCATATACATACCTGGGAAGTATCCTTCTTCTCCGGAATTCATCCAGAATCTCATTCATTTCTTCCTCATTGGGTACATCACCAGTTAGTAACAGGTAATAAAGGCCCTCTACGTAAGGCATTTCTCCATCGGGGGGTTTGGGGAGTTGCTCAAAAACCTCGGGCAGGGTTAAGCCGCGATACCTGATCCCCTCTTCCGGATCGAGATAGGAAATATCGGTTACAAGGCATTTCAGTCCACGCATGCCCCCAATCAATTTACCGACTGTGACCTCATCAAGAACGGTATCACAGTGTTCTTTTAATAATGTCCGGACCCTTGGCCGGTGCTGTTCAAT
>CAZXOJ010000249.1:0-6456 GCA_964642325.1 uncultured Bacteroides sp.
GCTTTCCTGGTGATATTGATTGGAAATGGTCAAACCAGCCTGTGAACGTATACTCTTCGATGGCAGTTGTATCTGAAGGGACAGATTCTTTCTCGAGTTGATACGCCTCTGTAAATACAAACTCATCTTTGCTGTCAATTACCGGTTCCTGATCCGGCAAGCTTTGCACCAGTTCCTCTTCCTGGCCTGGGGCACCTGTCATTTCTTTACCTGGCTCAGCCATCCAGCCTGTCCCGGTCTTAGTGGCAGGAGCATGGATCAGGTGATAAAGTACGGTTCTGTCCCCTGCATAAGCAGCAGAATCCCGTAGCACTTCATGAAATTTTATACTGTCAATGTTATGGTGGTTCTTGGCTACCAGCAGATGTGCTGTCTGGAACCAGGGATAGGTATTCAGCAATTCCTCTAATTCCCCAAGGCTGGACTGATCAAGTTTTGAGGGATCATGAACGAATGCTATGATATTTTCCCGTTTCATTATTCAATATTAAACACTACCAGTTGACAAAGGCGCGATTAAAGACATCTTCGTTGATCTCTTCAACGATGGCATCAGTCAATTCAGACTTGACAGACTCGAATTGCAGTGAACTCTCATAATCTCTATACTGGGAAAAAGTCTGATCGAAACTTAGCTCCGGATCCAGGTTGTTGGTATAACTCACCTTTACGCCTATGGTAAAACGGGTAAGTGCTGCCTGGTCAGCTGAAATCGCCATTGCCCGTGTGGAATATATCGTGATCTCTCCTTCAAAATGGGCATCAGCGGTACCGGATAAGAGGGTAAGGTTGGTCTGCCGTTCACAAAGATCCCTGAATTCTTCAGTGATATATTGTCCCAATACAGGCGGTGCCAGGGCTGAACGGTTCTGGAAAAAATCAATAGAGACGGTTTCCAGGACACCAGTATTTGCCCCTGAAAAACTATACTTAACCTTGCAGGAGGTGGCCAGTAGAACAAGGATTACAATCAATGCTGTTCGAATTCTGTAATTCATCTTTTACTCCAGATTATACTCTTTGATCTTTCTGTATAACGTCCTTTCAGATATTCCTAGTTCTTCTGCGGCATACTTTCTCTTGCCTTTATGCTTGTCGAGTGCTTTCTTTATCAGTTCGATCTCCTTTTTTTCAAGCGAAAGGGATTCTTCGATGATCTCTTCGGTATCCTGTATATCCTGGCTTTCTGGCGGAGTTATATGCAAGGTCTGTGGTGGGACTGCCTGTTCATGTTCTGCTGACTGGTAGAGCTTATCTATCATACCTGCATGCTCCTCCCGGATATCAGTTCCGCTCCTCTTATCCATAATCTCCGCTACCAGCCTTTTCAGGTCGATCATATCATTCTTCATATCGAATAACACCTTGTAAAGTATCTCCCGTTCGCTGTTAAATGTCTTTTCATCAATCGGCTTTTCATACAGCGCTGGAAGCTTTACAGACTGATAATCAGGAAGATACTTTTTGATAGCCTCCTCGTCAATCTCACGTGTCGATTCAATGATAGAGATCTGCTCAGAAATGTTTTTCAATTGCCTGATATTCCCTGGCCACCGGTAATTTATTAGGATCAGCCTGGCCTGGTCTGTTAGTGTAACCATAGGCATCCGGTTGGTTTCGGCAAAATCACTGGCAAATTTTCGGAACAAGAGGTAAATATCCTCTTTTCTGTCGCGCAGGGAGGGAACATGAATGGGGACTGTATTTAGCCGGTAGTATAGATCTTCTCTGAATTTTCCCTGCTGAATAGCCCCGATGATGTCAATATTGGTAGCCGCAATTACCCGGACATTTGTTTTCTGTTCTTTTGAGGAACCTACCCTGATAAATTCACCTGATTCGAGCACCCGAAGTAGCCTCACCTGGGTGGAAAGCGGCAGTTCAGCTACCTCATCAAGGAATATGGTACCTCCGTTTGCCACTTCGAAATAACCTTTCCTGCTGTCTGTGGCTCCTGTAAAGGCCCCTTTTTCATGCCCGAACAACTCGGAATCTATTGTTCCTTCAGGGATGGCACCACAGTTCACAGCAATATAGGAACCATGCTTTCTTGAACTGTTTTGATGGATTATCTTCGGAAAGAACTCCTTACCCGTCCCGCTTTCCCCGCTGATCAATACCGATAAATCAGTAGGAGCGACCTGCATGGCAATGTCAATGGCCCGATTAATTACAGGATCGTTTCCAATAATCCCGAACCGTTGTTTGATTTTTTGAATATCCATCTGACAAAATTTCCAAAAATGCATGACAAAATTACAATTTTCCGGGATTTTTACTAATTTGGAGAGCCAAGAATATCAACACTTTCATGAATTTTATAGGAATCATACCAGCCCGGTTTGCCTCCTCACGTCTTCCCGGCAAACCGCTCGCAGACATAGGAGGAAAACCAATGATCCAGTGGGTGTATGAAAATACTGTCAAGGAATTGAATGATGTTCTTGTAGCTACTGACCATCCGGATATTGAACAGGCAGTGCTTGATTTTGGAGGCAGGGTAATGATGACCTCACCTGATCATCCGAGTGGGACAGACAGGTGTGCGGAGGTGAATCAGGTACTGGCAGATTCAGGTGAATCATATGATGTGATCATTAATATCCAGGGAGATGAACCTTTTATTAAAAAATCTCATCTCCGGTTGCTGAAAGATGCCTTTTCAGACCCTGCCACCCAGATTGCCACCCTGGCAAACCCGATTATGGACAGCGCTGAACTCATGAATCCCAATGCTGTCAAGGTGGTTGTCGGCAAGCATGGTAATGCATTGTATTTCAGCCGATCTCCAATTCCCCACAACAGGCATGTTGCGAATGATAACTGGCTAAGCAGCCATACATACCTGAAGCATCTTGGCATGTATGCCTACCGGAGGGAGGTCCTTCAACAGATCACAATGCTTGAACCATCACCCCTTGAAAAAACAGAATCACTGGAACAACTGCGATGGCTGGAAAACGGATTTGGGATAAAGGTCCTGGTTACGCATGAGCCAAGCCAGGGAATCGATACTCCCGAGGACCTGGAAGCTGCCAGGAAGAATATGAGATTGCGCCTTGATTCGACCAATCCTTCAGAAAAAGCATGAGGATTACTCAGCACCAGGCTTATTCATATCTCAATGAATCTGCTGGATTTTTCATAGCCGCAGTAATGGCCTGTACACTTATCGTTGCCAGGGATATCAACAAGGCAAGAAAGAAGGACAGCAGGAATGGAATAATTCCCAGGTCTATACGATAGGCGAAATCATCCAGCCAGTTGCGTGTAAAAAAGTAAGCAAGCGGCCAGGCTACCAGGGTAGCCACGCTAATCAACACTACTATTTCTTTCGATATCAGCCGTACAATTATGTTAGCCGAAGCCCCCATGGCCTTCCGTATCCCTATTTCACGTGTTCTCTGCTCTGTTGTAAATGCCGTCAGTCCAAGCAAACCCAGGCAGGCTACGAGGATGGCCAGGATGGAAAAAATGGTGAAAATAATCCGGGTCCTTGTCTCTTGTTCATAATGTTGTTCAAAATCGTCATCCAAGAAGAAATACTGGAAAGGCTGGTCATTGGTGAATTCGCTCCATATATTTTCAATCTGTTGGACGGTCCCGCGTATATTTTCAGGTCCCACACGAACGCTGAGGTATGGGATCCAGTTCGATTCAGGATCCCGGATCCTCAACATATGGGGCTTGATGACTGATTGTAATGATTCATTGTGGAAATCCTTCATGACCCCGAGTACCTGCAAATAATCCGCATCCTCCCGTGTATCACCGGGATTAATAAACCTGCATCCAAGCGGTTCTTCAATCGTAAAATTCTGAATGGTTTTCTCGTTGACAATAATAGCGAAACTGTCCGAAGCAAAATCGAGACTATGGAACCTCCCCTCTGTAATATCCAGTCCATAAGTCTCCGGAAAATCATGGTCAATAAAGTTTACCTCCAGCAGGAATGTCTGGTCGGAAGGTCTTCCTTCCATTATGAAACCGTTATAATTATTGATATGCCCCGGCACCATGGTGGATGATGCTGAAGACATTACGCCCGGGATCTTGGCAATTTCCTGCTTGAATGTCTCAACACGCCTGCTGCCTATTTCGCCAAATCGTTGGATCACCACCATCTGTTCCTTATGGAATCCAAGATCCTTATTGATCATATATCCCAGCTGCTTGTTTATGACCAAGGTTCCAAGTATGATGAAAATGGAAATGCCGAACTGGACAATGACAAGTATCCTGCGCAGGAAGCCACTCCTGGCACCCTGTTCAATTTTACCCGAGAGGACTGCGATGGGCTTGAATGATCCCAGGTAAAAGGCAGGATAGCTGCCTGCCAGTAATCCTATGATAACTGCAAAAAGTAGGAGTCCGGGTATATTGTACCAGTCCCCAAAGTAATCCAGCGCCAGGTTCAGTTGCACTACCTTATTAAATAACGGTAAAACCACTTCCAGGATCAACAGGGCCAGGATCAGGGCTATGATCACCAGGAAGAAAGACTCGGCCAGAAATTGCCAAACCAGCGGTCCCTTCCCTGAACCTACTACCTTGCGCAACCCAACTTCCCTGGCCCTCCCGGCGGACCGGGCCGTGGAAAGGTTCATGAAATTGATACAGGCGATCAATATGATAAAAAGGGCTATAGATGAAAAAATATAGAGGTATTTCCTATTGCCTGCGGGCCGGAGATTCTCCTCAATATCATTGTTCAGGTGGACATCCAGCATGGGTTGGGTCCTGATCTGGAAGAAATTACCCACGGCCTCCCACTCATCCAGTGTAATCCCAATAAACCGTTGAATTTCTGGTCCCACATATTTTACGGTGATCGGATCTATTTTATCCTGTAATACATCAGTCGTAACACCCTCTACCGTAAGCAGATAAGTATGTAAATTATTGCTGGTCCACTGGTCGTCATTGGCCCTCCAATGGCTTTGAAAATCAACCACCATATCAAAATACAGGGAGCTGTTGTCCGGAATGTCCTCTATGACACCTGTAATGGTATAATCTGTTGAGTCTGAAAATATCTCCAGGGTTTTGCCCATAGGATCTTCATCTCCAAAATACTTCCTGGCTGTCGATTCGGATATGACCATTGATCGCGGCTCGTCCAAAACACGGGAGGGATCCCCTTTGAGCAGGTGGAAGGAGAAAATCTCGAAAAATCCCGAATCAGCCCAGTAGAAATGATCCTCCATGAAGGTCCTGTCCCCGCGCCGGGTTAGCACATTAGTAGAGTGATCTACCCGGGTATAGTTAATTACCTCAGGGATCTCATCCAAAAATACAGGCCCCGAAGGAGCAGCCGTATTGGCGGACTGGAACTCAGAAGCCGCAAACTTACCTGTGACCCAGACCTGGTGGATTTGACCGGCATTCCCGTGGAAACTGTCATAGCTGCTTTCATGTATCACAAACAGCAAGATCAGGATGCTGCATACAATCCCAATGGCCAATCCAAAGATATTGATCAGCGCATAGGCCTTCTGCCGGATCAGGTTTCTTACAGCAACTTTGAAAAAATTCTGGAACATGGTCTGGGGATTAGTTTAGTAATAAGACGAACATGCAGGCCTGCAGTTACAGTTATTTACTCATATCTCAGTGATTCTGCAGGATTTGTCAGGGCAGCATTGACAGCCTGTATGGATACGGTAAGCAGGGATATGGCAAGGGCTCCCAGAAATGCCAGGATGAATATATCCAGGTCCATATTTATCCTGTATTCAAACGATTCAAGCCAGTCCCCCATGGTAATCCATGCAACCGGAACGGATATAACTGTAGCGATTAGTATCAGCAGTAAGGTTTCCTTTGACATCAGCCTGACAATTCCGGTAACTGTTGCTCCCATTACCCTGCGTAGCCCAATCTCACGGGTCCGCTGTTCAGCAGAATAAGAGGATAATCCCAGTAAACCCAAACAGGCTACCAGGATGGCCAGGATACTGAATATCCCGAAGATGGACCCGGTACGTTTCTCTTCCTCATAACTGGCAGCAAGATCATCCTTAAGGAAGGAATATTCCATGGGTTGGTCCTGGGTGAATTCCTTCCATGTACTTTCAACCTCAGAAATTGTTCCCGGCAAATCCTCTGTTTTCATCCGAATCGTAAGATAACCTCCCCAGTTCCAGTCCTCATTCTTAAATATAAACACGTACGGTTCAATGGGTATATTCAATGGGGCAAAATGAAAATCCCTTACAACCCCTACAATCTGGTGATAAACTCTCTCCTCAGGTGTTCTTCCGGGCTGTATGATCCTGATATTCAATGGATCTTCCATATTAAAGGCCCGGACTGCCGCTTCATTAACCACCACGTTGGTACTGTCAGAAGCATATTCTCTGGAAAGGAATCTTCCTTTGATCACATCCAGACCAAATGCTTCAGCATAATCGAAATCGACCCAGTTTGTGTTCAGTATATAAGAATTCTCGAATG
>CAZXOJ010000250.1:0-6444 GCA_964642325.1 uncultured Bacteroides sp.
ACTCAAATAGGGATTTTTCCAATGCGGGGTTCAGTATGAATGGTCGCTTCAATCTCCAGCTCTGTCCGGATATCATCTTCGATCATCGAAGTAATGTTATGGGCTTCTTCCAGTGAAAGGCTTTTGTGGAGCTTTATATGGAAAGTCATCTCTGTATGAGCGCCATAGTGATGGACATGGATATGATGAGGGTAAGTAGTAGATTCATAATGCTTTACACAGATATCGTTTATTTTTTTCAGGATTTGCTTATCGGGTTTTTCGCCCAGGAAGGCGTTGAAAACATCCTTCAGGATACCGTAGGCTACGTGCAGGATAAGGAGGGTCACCAGGATTCCCATGGCTCCGTCTATCCACCAGATATATTTGTTCAGAAAAATTCCTGCCAGGATCACCATCGAGGATATGGCATCGCTGCGGTGATGCCAGGCATCTGCTTTAATGGACCTTGAACCGCTTTTCTTACCAACGATAATGGAGTACCTGGCGAGTCCCTCTTTAGCCAGTACAGAAATAGCCGTAATTACAATGGCGAGGGTGCCATAGCTTGCTGCTTCCTGCCGGACCAGCCGCTGAACTGATTCAATGAAGAACTCTACCGCGATCACAGCGAGCAATATACCTATGATGGTGGTAGCCAGGATCTCAGCCCTGCCATGTCCGAAGGGATGTTCTTCATCTGCCGGACGGCTGGCAATCCTGACACTGATAACCACGATGATTGAAGTAATGGAATCGGACAATGTATGCCAGGCATCTGCGATGATGGCAACAGAACCGGATGCGATACCGGCCCAATATTTCAGGCCAAACAGCAGGACATTGACAAGGATGGAAATCCAACCAGCCCGTGCTGCTAATTTAGATTGGTCCGGCCGCATGCCTTAGCGGAAAAGATAACGAAAGGAGAGGGCAAGGTCATCAAAGAAAAATTCAAAATCGGAAATAACATTCATTCCTGGTTTCCAATCAAGGCCAATGGAAAGGGGAATGTCCTGGAAAGCATATTCAAGACCTATTATCCCGTCAACTCCAAGGAAGAGACTTGTGCCGCCTTCTGTTGATCCGTAATAATCCCGGCTGCTGTCCCATACCCCCAGGTGTGCACCTCCGCCATAAAAGAAATAGAATCCCTCCGTATCGAATACCGATAAATGCCATTCGGCCAGCCCGGTTGCATTAAAACCGCCCCACCTGACAGCTAATATACCTTCCCCTGCCATGTTAGTAGTAAAGAAATGCTTGAACGAAACACCTGGATATACACTGGCCCGGAGTCCGAGTCCGGAGTGATAATCCTGTGCTTTCGCGGTGAATATAAAAAGGAAAATAGCAAGAATGGTGATTGTTCCCTGTTTCATAGCTTACTGGTTTTTCGTAAGCTACAAAATTAAAAAAATATCAATCATCCCGGACCAGATAGCGCCGGACCGGGATGAAAGCTTCATCTTACTACTGTAATACAAATTGTATAGGCATGGTCCACTGGGTCTTGACCGGCTTACCATCTTTTTGTGCCGGGGTCCATTCATAAGGCAACTGCATCACCCGGATGGCTTCATCAACGAGTAACTGTTTTTGTTCCTCTGTATAGTCTTCGGCTGACTCATCACCATCTACTGGCCGGTATCCGACACAGACTATTCCCTCTGCCTTTGTTACTTCAGGAGGCAGGGCGTCTTTTTCACCTGCTGCAGGAGGAGGAGGTATCTTCCCGCCATTCTCAACATTCGCGATCACCTTCCCTTTTTCATCAATGACAAATTGAATAAATATCTTTCCCTGTACACCATTTTTCTTGGCTTCTTTAGGGTAGATTACGTTTGTTGCAATGAATTTCCTGAATTCCATAACACCGCCGGCAGGTTCTGCAGCGACATCAGGTTTTAGGTATACCAGGGATTCTACGGCTATCTCGGAGACCTCCTGGGCAGCAAGATCGGATTCAGTGGATGTACATGCAAATACATAGAAGAGAGCAAGTGCTGCAGGAATTACCAGCAGCAATTTTAATTTATTTATTGTGGATGATTTCGGTTTTTTCATCATTTTTAATCGTTTTTGAATAATTGATTGGTTAAAATTATGTGTTGCCGGCATTGATCGGATGCCAAACAACTGAGCAACTATCCTGAGCTGGTAAGCATCAGGACAAAAACCGCGGTGTAAAACTGCCTCATCGGCAAGAAATTCATGATTTTCCTTAACTGTTTTCTTATAAATCCAGGCCAGTGGATTGAACCACTGGAAAATGATCAATAATTCCGCCAGCAGGATATCAAAGGAGTGAAGCTGGCGAACATGAGCCTTTTCGTGCTCAATGATCTCTTCCATGGCTGACCCGGAATAATGCTTTCGGCTAATAAATATATGCCAGAAAAAGGAGAAAGGGGGATAATTCAGGGGATGCAGGACCAGCCGGAAAGGTTTTTCATCCAGCACATTTCCCATCCTGTATATCTTCAGTATCCTGGACAGGTTGAAAACAAGCCTGATGAAGAGTATGGCCACGACCATCCAGTAAACAAGGGTGATATACTGCCAGAGACCCCATCCAGATAATACCGGATTTACGGTGGAAAGGGAATTAACAATCACCGGTTCAATCCTATAAGCCATGAGCTGGGTGGAATTCTCTGCAGCAACACTGATGTTCATCAAAGGGGCAAGCAGTGAAAAAGACAGGGCAAATAAGAGGTAGGCCCTGTTGAGCCTGTAATATGTTTCCTTCTTTAAAAATACCTGGTATAAGAGGAAGAAAACCATCAGGCAGATGCCTGATTCAAGCATATATAATAATAAACTATGCATCATTCTTTTTTTCCTTCACATTATTCATTAGCTCAATAATCCCTTCGGCTTCCCTTATGTCTACCTTGTTCTGTTTAGAAAAGAAAGAAACAAGCTGCTCTATGGAATTACCGAAATAACTATCGACAAAATTATTCAGGTAATCCTTCGTGTATACGTCCCTTGCTACCAAGGGGTAGTACTGGTGCGAATTTCCATAAGCCTTATATCCGAGGAATCCCTTTTTCTCCAGAATACGGCAGATGGTGGAGACGGTATTGTAAGCAGGTTTAGGTTCAGGGAATTGTTCGAGTATGTCTTTTACAAATCCCCTTTCCAGATCCCACAGGATCTGCATGATCTGTTCTTCGGCTTTGGTGAGTTCTTTCATTTTCATATTACTATAACGCAAATATAAACTATATATTTCGTTTCTTCAACTAAATATTTAGTTAAATAAACAATAAAATTATAAGAGGCTGTAAATCAGGAACTAATGAAGAAAGGTAACATCACCTAGAATGATTTCTGACCTTCCGTTAACGTAAGTTACCCAGACTTTCCATACATAGGCATCCTGTACGGCCGGTTTTTTCCCATCAATATATCCATCCCATCCTTTGTATAGTTCATCGGACTCGTAAACAAGCTCACCCCAGCGGCTGTAAATAATCAGGCGGTATTCATCTACATTGATGAAATGCGGGTGGAATACAGTATTGTCGATCTCACCTTCATTCCACCATCCTCCTGTGGGACCGGTACGGTTCCAGCGGAATACATTGGGGAACAAGATATATCCTTCACCTGCTGATATTTTCAGCAGGTTATCCAGGGATGTAGTATCGGGACAATTATCCTTGCTCCAGACATACAGTGTGATGTTAAATTCTCCCGGCTTACTATAGATATGATAGGGTTCTTCCTCTATGGATGTGATGCCATCACCAAAATCCCAGATATATTTTGTAGCATTAAGCGAAGAATTAGAGAATTTGAAAACCTGGTTCACATCCTCAGATTCTGATGGAAAAACATTAAAAAGGGCCTGGGGTGTTTCATATACAGTAACCGGTTGAGAAAACTCTGCTTCCCCGGACAGTCCATATGCAGTTAGTTTAACCATATATGTTCCACTCACATAGAAAGTGTGGGTGGGATTTTCGTCGCCGGAAAATGATCCATCATCAAAATCCCAGATATAAGTCTCCGCGTAAATACTTTTATTCCTGAAGGTAACTGTAACCGGGGGACAGGCAGATGTATCGGGTGAAAAATCAGCTATGGGTGGAGGTGGCAGGATATCTATTGATTTTATAGCAGTATCTGTACAGAACTCACTGAATACAATTAGTTCGATGCCATATTCCCCAAAAGTATCATAGATATGGCTGCCTGGTTCTTTGTCGCTTGATGTGGTTTCATCACCAAAATCCCAGTGGTAGGACCATGGTCCGGGACTGGATAAATTCTCCACGGTCACTGTTGTATTGGGCCAATACTGTTTTGCGGGACTGGGGAAGAAGTTGGCAATGGGTTGGGGATGGACAGTTATGCCCTTTTGAACGCTGTCAATACATCCATTCAAGGTTTCTATCACAAGTTTCAGGGGGTAGGTGATGACATTCTCTGATGAATTAATATAATGATGTACCACATGTCCGTAATCAGTGGTGTCCAAGGTACCATCGCCATAATCCCATGCGTAGCTAAAGTAGCCGTAGGATGCCTGGATTTCAGATTCAACAGGACTGCAAACACCGTCGTTGGTAATTGTTAAGGTAGTATCGGGCCGGGGGAAAACCGTTACCCGGACCAGGTCATTCAATATAGCCTCACACGAGCCGTTATCAAATCGCTGGATTAATTTGAGCAAGCGGTATTCATTGAATCCGGGTTCATTCATTACCGGAACTATATAATTTCCTGTATCGGGAAATGTTATGGTGTCGATGATGCCTTTGTTTTCCCATACAATATCGAACAACCCACTTTGTCCCTCGATCCAGATCTCGATCTCTGTCTGGTTGAGCTCATCCACAGCGCAGAATGAGGTGTCAGGCGTGTTGGTTCCTGCTGTTGGACTTGGATGTACTTCAATGTTTCTTACTACACTGTCCATACAGCCATGGCTCGTTTGGATGTGCAGTTTCATCTCGTAAATGGTATCATTCTGGCTTGAATTCAGGTATGTGTAGATCACATCACCATTATTGGTGCTCTGTATCCTTCCATCACCATAATCCCAAAAATAAAGGGCGTATCCTTCGACTGCCTGGAAATGTGTTATTACGGGACTGCAAACACCGTCTGTTTCGATGATCAGGGTGGTTTCAGGCCCCGGCCAGACCCTGACCCTTACTGTATCGTTCAGTAGATTTTCGCATGCTGAGCCCGTACTCGTTTCAATGATCTTGATTAGGCGGTATTCATTGAGACCGGCATAATTATTTACGGTAAAATGGTATGCCCCGGTATCTGCAAAACTCATTGTATCGATGATCCCCTTGTTCTCCCAGACCAGGTCGAATGTACTGCCGTTATGGATCAGGATATCAATGGATGTCTTATTGTTATTTTTCCTGTCACAGAACTCAGTGTCAGGGGTAATAAACCTTGCGGTTGGCACATCAAACACCTGGATATTTATACTATCCTTTCCCACGCAACCATAAACATCCGGCTGGGTTTCATAGACTATCCAGTGCATACCTACTCCCGCCTCCTGTGGAGAGAATATGCCATTAATGTCATCTGTGATTCCGGGACCTGACCATATGCCGCCCTGGTTTGTGGAGAACAGTTGAAAGGGCGGGTCATTGATGCAGGCAGGGAGTACGGGTGTGATGGTAACCGGTGGTGGGAGCCGGACAGAAACAATGCTTGTGTCCCAACCATCACAGCCATTTCCATCGACATAGTCATACCTGATAATGTGATTCCCTGCACCGGCCACGCCAGGTGAAAAAGTCCCATTTTGGGCATCCACTATGCCCGCTCCACTCCAGGTACCTCCCTGTGGTGATGCTGTCATGTTAATGTTTCCACTGGTAGTACACAATGGTGGAAGATCATCGATCGTTACAGCTGGAAATGGGACGATCAGGATGATGGCCGTATTGGTGACCGGATCATGGTCACCATTCACAGGATCAGCAGGCAGTCCCGGGATGAGAGGGTCATCATAGGGATTGCAGAAGTTCCAGTATCGTAACGTGATCTCAAAATATTCACCGATCAGCTTATCACTGGCCACGTTCATGACCTCACTCACTTCACCTGAACCGGTAACCGGCCCAGGGAGTGTAATCACGTTACCATAGTAAGGGTATACCTGTGGATTTCCATTGATGGTGACGGGAGCCCCCGTCATGGTGATGTCCGTGCCATAAACCCACTGTATCCATCGGGTATCCGTATTTGGCACATCATTTTCCTGTGGAGGAACACAATTGAAAATGGTCTCATCTGTGAATTCGGCATTGTCCCCATTGCCAAAACAAATGGGCCAGACAGCGGGAGCAATATAAACCTCACCGCCATTGTGATTATCATCATCCCAGACGGTTACGATTTGTTCCTGTTCAGATGAGGAACATTCTACACCGTTAACTAGAAGGGTTGCCACGGGGTGGTAATTGCATTGATCATCCG
>CAZXOJ010000251.1:0-6364 GCA_964642325.1 uncultured Bacteroides sp.
CCGTGGCAGGCATTGAGTTCCGCGATGGGAACCAGCTGTTATATACCGGGGTGGCACGCAACAATGATGGTTTCCGCGAACTAAATGAATTCCTCACAGCATGCAATGTGAATAAGGTGCCCCTGCCCGCCGATCCCCCGCCCTTTAAGGATGCCTGGACCATCTTTCCTTTCGGCAGCAAGACCCCGGCCCAGCTGCTCGATAACGAATACGTCGGGATACGGCCCTCGGAGGCGCGAAAGCTCCTCTCCTCTCCTTTCCGGCATATGCCTTCAAGGCTGGTCATCAACCAGCCAGTCACCTTCGGGACGAAAGACGATTATGCCATCCACAGGCATCTCAGGGCGATCGATAACAATACCCTGCTGAGCAAGATCAACGGGGAACACCTGGCGGCTGCCGACGAACATTTCCGGCCGCTGGACCAGCTCCTGGAAGCCTTCAAATCCTACCCGGATGTGATCCGGAACACGGAACATTTGCTCGGAGATGCCCATATTGATTTCGATTTCAGCAGTATTAAGAACAAGGACTGTTTCACCGCCAGCCGCTATGATGACAAGCTGTTACTGGAAAAGCTGGCCCTCGATGGGATGCTCCACCGTTACGGCAGAAAGAATCCGGAAGCCAGTCGCAGGATTAAGCATGAGCTGGAGATCATCGACCGCATGGGGTTCTCGGCTTATTTCCTGATCACCTGGGACGTTATCCGTTACTCCATGTCCAGGGGGTTTTACCATGTAGGGCGCGGCAGCGGGGCCAACTCGGTGGTGGCTTACTGCCTGAAGATCACGGATGTGGACCCCATTGAGCTGGACCTGTATTTCGAGCGTTTCATTAATCCCAAGCGTACGAGCCCACCGGACTTCGATATCGACTATTCCTGGAAGGAGCGTGACGAGGTACTGGACTATATCTTCAAGCGCTACGGGGAAAAGCATACGGCTTTACTGGGGACCATCTCAACCTTCCGCGACCGATCCATCATCCGTGAACTGGGCAAGGTATACGGACTGCCAAAAACGGAGATAGACCACCTGGTACATTATCCCGATGACATGATGAACCGCAGCCAGATCACAGAGAATATCATGTACATCGGGCATAAGATCATGGACTTCCCCAACCAACGTAGTATCCATGCTGGCGGCATACTGATCTCCGAAGAGCCCATCACAACCTATACAGCCCTGGACATGCCTCCCAAGGGGTTCCAGACCACGCAATGGGATATGTATGTGGCCGAGGAGATCGGTTTCGAGAAGCTTGACATCCTCAGCCAGCGGGGCATAGGGCATATCAAGGAATGCGTGGACATCGTCCTGGACAACCAGCGAAAAAGAATAGATGTGCATGAAGTGGAAGCTTTCAAGAAAGATCCGAAGGTGCGTGAGCAGTTGAGTCGGGGAGAAACCAACGGCTGTTTCTATGTGGAGAGTCCCGCTATGAGAGGTCTCCTGAAAAAACTCCACTGTGATAATTACCTCAGCCTGGTGGCGGCCAGTTCCATCATCCGTCCCGGGGTGGCCAAATCCGGCATGATGCGGGAATATATCTGGCGCTTTCACCACCCTGGTGAGTTTGAGTATATCCACCCGGTCATGGAGGAGCAGCTGAAGGAGACCTATGGCGTGATGGTCTACCAGGAAGATGTGATTAAGATCTGTCATCATTTCGCGGGACTCGACCTGGCAGATGCAGATGTGCTGCGCAGGGCCATGAGCGGGAAGTTCCGCTCCAAAAGTGAATTTAAGCGAATTGCTGACAGGTATTTTGAGAACTGCAGGGCCAGGGGCTACACGGAAGAACTGGCCAGAGAGGTCTGGCGGCAGATTGAATCCTTTGCCGGATACTCCTTTTCCAAGGCCCATTCTGCCTCTTATGCTGTAGAATCTTTTCAGAGCCTCTTTTTGAAGTCACATTTCCCCCTGGAGTTCATGGTTGCCGTGATCAACAATTTCGGGGGATTTTTTCGCACCTGGGTCTATGTCAATGAAGCCAGGCGCTGCGGGGCCACCATCAACCTGCCCTGCATCAACCGCAGCCTGCTCAAGACCTCTATCATGGGGAAGGATATCTACCTGGGTTTCATTCATATTTCCAACCTGGAATCAAAAACCATATCAGCCTTCCTAGAGGAACGTGAGCTGAGAGGCCCTTATAAAAGCCTCGAGCATTTTATCAGCAGGGTGCCCATCGGGCTCGAGCAGCTGGTCATCTTGATCCGCATCGGAGCTTTCATCTTCACCGGCAAGGGGAAAAAGGTACTGCTCTGGAATGCCCATATGCAATTGGGACAACACACCACAGTGAAACGTGAGAAGTCTCTTTTTCAGCTGCCCGAAAAGAAGTTTACCCTTCCCCGGTTGGAGGAATCTGCCCTGGAAGACGTCTACGATGAAATAGAACTGCTGGAATTTCCTGTTTCCCTGACCGGCTTTGATCTGCTAAAAACCTCGTTCAGGGGGGAGATCCTGGCCCGTGACCTGATGAAGCATGCGGGCAGGACCGTAAGGATGGTAGGCAATCTTGTTACTATTAAAAATGTGCGGACTGTCAAAAAAGAATGGATGCATTTTGCTGCCTTCCTCGATGCCGAAGGAGAGTTTTTCGATACCGTACACTTTCCCAAGTCACTCAAGCAATATCCTTTCCGGGGATACGGTGTCTACCTGATCCTGGGAAAGGTCGAAGAGGAACTGGGCTTTCCCAGCATTACCGTTGAGAAACTGGCCAAACTGCCGGTGAAGCCAGATCCGCGCTACTGATGTATTTTGAAAATCAGCTACATATTGTGTAATTTTATATGGACCGATTGACAGAGACACACTGCATGTATGAAAGGATTCTGCATATCCAATACGGAAAGCATAAGCATAAATATCCAACGAATTCTCCTTGAACAGTTTCATTATGTAATAATGCAGTCTGAGAAGAGCCAGGAGGAGGTGGATAAATCCATCCATGAGACCCGTAAAAGCATGAAAAGGATCCGTGCCGTACTGCGGATGATCAGGGACGAAATAGGATATAGCTCATATTACAGGGAGAATACATTTTACAGGGATCTCAGCCGGAAACTGTCTGAGATCAGAAATTTCGAGGTACTTTCAGTATCTATCAGGAACATGAAGGAGGACCTGTCAAATACCATACCTCCTGATGTCTTTGAATTATTGGAGGAAGAGTTGGGAAGGCAGCGAAACATCGTAACAGGTGGCCAGGCAGGACTAAGCCAATTATTGAGAGAGATGGCCAGAAAGATTGAAATTGCCAGGGATAGGATATATGACTTCCCTATCAGGCATAATGATTTCAGGGCATTTGAGGGAGGTTTGTTCAGGATGTACCGCCAGGGAAAGAGATACCTCCGTAATGCAAAAAAGAATCCTTCCCCAACCCATCTGCACGATTTGAGAAAAAGGATGAAATACTTCGGGTACCAGATGGAAATTTTGCAACCCATATTCCCTGGACCGATGAAAGCCTACGCCAGTACATTTGAAACAATTGCAGAGAACCTTGGAGTTTATCATGATCTGCAGGTACTTCAGGAATTCCTTGGTGAGACAGATATCATCCCTGACCACAAAATAAACGAGACATTAAAGGAAGCCTGTCTTGCCAGGCAATCCATGCTACTCTATAATACCTGGCCAATGGCCGATATAGCTTACAGTGAAAAACCAGTAGCCATGGTAAACCGGCTGGCCAGTTATTGGAAGGTCTACGCCCAATCGAAATATGACAAAAACCACTAAATACTCCAACCATGAAAAATGAGAAGCGTATGGCCTGGATCCTCCAATTCCAGGAAATTAACAAGCTGATGGAGGATCAGCTCGAGAAATGGCATTCAATCGCTGAAATCCGGAAAACCTACGATGAATTTATAAAGAACCTTAAAAAGCTGAAGGATCTGCAACCAGATCTTGAAAAAAACCTGGACCCCGTACAGGACGAACTGAAGGAAAAACATGAAAATTTAATAGGAAAAATTTTTCCCCTTACCAATATACTGGCTGTCTATATAAATGATAAAAAATTGAAAAAAGGGACACGTAGCATGATCATTAGCAAGGATGAACTGGACAAGCTTAAGAAAGCAAAACTGTTGGACCTTGCCAGCAGGATTTTAGAAACTACGGAGAAATATTTACCTGACCCGGACATGGAAGACCATGATCTCTTCCGCTATGGCATAACAACGATTATGGTGGATGAATTCAGTTCAGCACTTACCAAATATGCGTATGCACTGCAATTGAACAAGGATCTTTTCAACAACAGGAGTAAGTCGAGGAAGACCTCCAATCGCCTGATGAAAGTCAACCTGGAAATACTGGACAAAAGACTAGACAGGTTGATGACAGTATTTTCAGTCACCCATCCGAGTTTCTACCAGGATTACGCAAGTATCAGAAGATCAAAGACAGCCTGAAATCAAAATATCTTTCCAGGCTTAGTTTTCCATCAACTCACCCGGAATCACCTTTACTATCTGTTTTTTACCTTTTCTTAAAATGCCCATTTCTAGTTTTTTGCCAATGGTTTGCTCATCAAGCAGCTTTTGCAGGCTGTCAATACCGGTGACAGGCGCACCATTGAATTGTATGACGATATCTCCTTTTTTAATTGATCGATTATCAAACTGCTGGCTCCTTTCCAGGTTTTCCACTCTGACACCACTCGCTGTATCGAGCTTATTATAATGGATAACCCTTAGGGGAAGCGGCATGTATTGCCCGGCAATACCCAGGAAAGCCCGGCGTATACGCCCTTCCATGATAAGCTTGCCGGCAATGTATTCAGCTGTCCCTGCACTGATGGCAAAGCAGAGTCCCTGTGCCGGATAAATTATGGCTGTGTTAACTCCGATAACATCACCTCTTGAATCTACCAGGGGACCACCGGAATTGCCCGGATTCAGTGCAGCATCGGTTTGAATCACATTGTCAATTGACCGGCCAGATTTGGTTTTCAGTGTCCGGCCAAGCGCACTGACTACTCCTGTGGTCACTGTACATTGAAATCCATAAGGATTGCCCAGCGCTATGGCAAGCTGTCCGACCCGAACCGGGTCATTATTCTGGAAGCTGACATTCGGCAAATTCGAAGTGTAAATCTTTAGTACTGCCAGATCAGTATATGGATCGAGGCCTGTCACTTCAGCCTCATAAATATTCCCATCCTGTAATTCAACCTCAATCCTGCTGTTCCCTTCTGCCACATGATTATTTGTCACAATAAATCCTTCTGGCGAAATGATAAACCCCGAGCCTCCTCCCGGCTGCTGTTGTCTTCCTCTTCCCTTGGTGGGCCTGGAAATTTTTATATTGACTACTGCGGGACTCGTAATCCTAGTGGCAGCAATGATGGCTTCTGAATATGCATCCAGAAGTGGCTGGTCATTTATGGGATGATCTGCATCCCTACAAGGCCGGCTGACCGGCTCTTTGTCCTGAATATTTAATATATATGCCACGATTTTGAATTTTAACGGTATCTGCACAGGGTGGCTAAAACCGTGCCTGTTTAAAAACCGGGCAAAATGACAGAAAAAAACCATGGTAAATTGAATTTACCATGGCTAAATGTCTACAAGAACCGTTTATTCAAATACGGTGGACTGCTAATCTGAGGATCCACCTAACTCAGGTATTAGTTCTCGCAATTCCTCGGTCATTCCAACAGTTGCCTGATTTATGATCTCGTAAGTCTCTGCCCATGATCCTTCCCCGTGGATCTCCTCAAAGTCACTGATAAATATCGGATCCTCATCATAAAAGGCCCATTTGTCGAATCCAAATACGCCGGAGATATCCCTTCCGTTTCCTGTCTGGAAATAGTTCCAGTAAACATGCCAGGAATTATCATAAGCTTTGGTCCTGAATACTTCTACTATTTTCTTCATTACTTCCAGGAATTCTTCACTCTTGCCATGCTTCAGCTCCCAGGAACGGACATGGATTTTCGGAGTAAAGTGCCATCCTTCAGGTGTGTATGAGAGGTCAGGGTCCATTCGCCAATATTCAACCTCTGTGACCTCATCAATATAAGGCATTACCGAAGTCCAGTCATCCTCATGCGCTGCATCCGATGGCCTGTTATCCAGATCAGTAAAGCTCAGGGGGCCCATCACCCATACCAGTTGGCCTGCCCTGGCTCCATTAGCCACTCGATGGATGGCTACTGCAGTTGGACCTTCGGCATGGAACTTTTTATTGTGTGCTGCGAGGGCTTCATTAAATTCTTTGATCTTATCATATTTCGGATTGATATACATGGTCTCATACATGATGTACGAATCCTGCCCGTAAGTGATCACTCCTGCGAGAAGAAATACGACTAGAAATAAAAGCTT
>CAZXOJ010000252.1:0-2296 GCA_964642325.1 uncultured Bacteroides sp.
TCCTTCTTAGCAGGTTCAGGTTAAATTCACGTGTAACTCCCTTACTATCATTGTAGGCAGCCAAGATTACCTCCGGATCCTTCTTCAGGTCAAATCCAGTTAGCAATTGGTCACCAGGCTGAAGTACTTCAGCCAGGCGTCCAAAAAATACGTCTGCTTCTTTTTCTGAGAAATTTCCAATATTGGATCCTAAAAACAGAATGACTTTTTTGCAGGTGCTCTTATTGCTCATCTCCTCCACGGCATTGAAATACTCATGATTCATGGGTTGGACTGATAGCTGCGGAAGGTTATGTTTAAGGTCTTTAGCCAGCTTTTCCAGGACATTGGCTGAAATATCTATCGGATTATATTCAAAAGCAACGTTCTGATCCAGGAAATATTTCAGCAATACCTTGGTTTTTAGCGCATCCCCGGCACCAAATTCCACAAGGTGGAAAAGCTCACATTCACTCTCAAAACAATCCAACAATGAAGCCCTGTGGCTTGTAAATATCTCATATTCACAATCTGTAAGATAGTATTCATCGAGTGCCATGATCTGCTGAAAGAGTTTATCCCCCGCTTGATCGTAGAAGTATTTTGAGGAGAGGGACTTGGGACTGGAGGTCAGTCCGCTTTTTACATCTTTCAGAAATTGTTTATCCATGATCTATGGGTGGATTCACGCCTTCAATATCTTGTTCGGAGATGATCTCATCTATGACCACTAAAAATATATTCCAAGGCTGATGATGATCTGCCTTACCCTGTTGTCAAGATTGATCGTTTGCGTTCCAATATCGAGTTGGTCTCCAAGTTTAGTAAGGTTTCCTTCATATCTCAGGTCGATACCAATTTTCCAGATATCCAAGCCTGCCCCAAGCTGGTAACCGAATGTGGCTGATTTAAAGGTTGCCTCATACCCGGTGATATCGGTCAGATCTGATTGGTCAGAAAGAGTAATGCTCCCCACCGGCCCCAGTCCCAGCCTGAAAGTCCCCAGTTTCACCCCGACCAGGACAGGTATATCCAGCCGGCCAATCTTCTGTTTGACCAGCTGTTCTGCGGTACCTGCACCGGAGATATCCTCCACCGTGTATTCACTTGCGATGGATGAGAAATACAACTCAGGCTGGATGAATATACCGGCAAGGGAAGCCCTGAGAAATCCTCCTACATGATATCCAAGGTTACCGCTTGCAGCAGGATTCATGCGGTAGTCATCCGTTAATATCTCACTCGCTTTAACATTTGAAATATTCAGGCCACCCTTGATGCCAAAATCGATTTGAGCATAACTAGTCAGGAACAATATGGCCAGACTCGAGGTCAGGATTATTCTTTTCATGTGATTGAATTTTAAGCATTATATATCTCTTTAAACTTAAAATATATATCTGTTATTATCAAACCTGTCTAAAACTAATGGACAAATTCTATATTTGTGTCTTTAAAATATCCGGTATTGCAATCCGTCTTTTAACCTATGAGATCCCAGATAAGGTTTATTTTCTTTTTCTTTGTTGCCTTCATCCTGCTGGTTGACGGTATAAGCTTTGCCGGACTGGCTGGGGATTTTCCTGTCATCACGCATCATTTGATCCTCGCTGGATTCTGGCTTATTACCCTGGTTTTTATTGTGAGACTGGCAGTATATGGCCAGGTATTCCTTTCCAATAGTAAGCCTGGATTTTTCGCTGGATTTTATGTCTTTACCGGTTTATTTCTCGCTTTCTATGTACCCAAACTGTTTTATATTGCCTTCCTGATCGTGGAATTTGCGTTGAAGCTACTGATCTATCCTGTTTTAGTGATGGTAGGCGATCCAATGCCATTCGGTGAATTCCTGTGGGCAGGTCCCCTGAATATAATATCCATGCTGGTTATTCCTCTATCTGTCTTTTCCATGATGGTTGTTTTCTGGGGAATGCTATTCGGGCGTTTTAATTTTAAGGTGCGCCGCTCAGAAATTTCCTTTAAGGATCTCCCGCCAGGATTTGATGGATACCGGATCATCCATATTTCGGATCTTCACCTGGGTAGTCTTTACGGACACCAGGAAAAACTCAGGCGGGCCATTAACCTGATTAACAGGGAATCACCTGACCTGATCCTGTTTACGGGAGACCTGGTAAACAACCTGGCAGAGGAAACAAGGGGCTGGGAAGATTTGTTGTCTGATCTAAAGGCAAAGGATGGAAATTATGCCATCCTGGGCAATCATGATTACGGGGAATACTACGACTGGCCTGATGAAAAAGCACACCAGGAAAACATGCAAAAGTTGATAAGGGCGCATGAAGATTCAGGATTT
>CAZXOJ010000252.1:2396-6337 GCA_964642325.1 uncultured Bacteroides sp.
TTGAAAAAGTCTACTTCTTGAAGTGGCTGGACATGTACAAGGCTGCACCGAGCAGTCCTGCATCTTTCAGCATCATGCTCATGGCCGTCTGGTCGCCACCGGCTGCTGCAGGTATATGCATGGTCAGGATGATCAGCAGTAAAAGAAGGGCCAGCAACAAGGTAGCAAGTTTTGTGTAGACCTTGATGATAATGCTCACCCCTGCGGCAATCAATCCGAGTCCGGATATATATACCAGGATCTTTGGAGCAGGCATCCAGCCCGGCATCCATGCGGCCATCATATCAGCTCCACTGAAGTGAAAAAATCCAAATGCGAGGAATATTAGACCGAAAATGATCCTGCCTGCGTTGGAAGTTAATGTTTTCATAATTATACAATTTTAGTGTTATGATTGACCAAAACTATACAAATAGAATACTGGGAAGTCTTAAATATTTGTGAATTAACGTCTGCTTAACAGACGTCATTTCAGAAGTCAAATTCTGATAATTCGGTAAGATCATTGAGGTATCCACCTTCAACGAGCCTGGTAAAATGCTTCATGTCAATATTGCCCCTGAGATCAATCACAGCAAAGCTCTCATCGGAATCTATCATCAGGATGGCTTCCCGAACGATGCCATCCTTTTCCTGGATACGGATGAACATGTCATCACCACCGGATTGAAGGCGGAAAAGGTCCTGGAATTCATTTCTACTGGTGAAATCTCTAACCACCGTGCTCAATTCTTCCTTTAATTCAACTGCTTCCGAACCCTCCTCCACAAAAAGCATATTAAAAGAGGATAATTCTTTCATTAGCCCTTTCAGTTCTCCCTGCTCAGCATCATCCTGGTCCAGCACCAGGCTGAGGAGTCCGGGTGGAAAACCGATGGCCCCTACCCCGTCATTATCCCTGTAATGATCAAAAATCGTTTTGAATGACCTGGTTTTTTCCACGTTGGAACTGCAACTTGTCAGACAGGAGAGCAGGAAAAGCATGAGGAGACTGCTACTCAAGATGGTAAATTTGTGCGTCATCAGCCCTTAGATTTACTTTTCTTCCAGGTTTTCAAGCTCTTCCATCCCGTCAATATCCATAGCCTTTGACAATTTAGCAATGGTATTCAGGTCTATTTCACCGGTGATGGCAATAAGCGCGTTGTCATCATCACCACTCACGATCAGTAGCAGTTCTACGATAACACCACCTTCTTCCCTTGCAAGGAAGACCACATCAGATTCACTGTCCTTCACAACCATCAATTCCTCATACTCCGAACGGGGAAGGTCTTTCATGATCTCATCATAGAAGTTGATCCCTTCGGGACTGCCATCTTCGCTGGCCAGGATTTTAATACCATTGAGTTTTCCGAATACCTGTTGCACCTCCTCCAGCTCTTCATCCTCCACGTCATCAAGATTGGCGAACATGCTGAACATGTACTTGGAAATGTATACTGTAGTAAATCCTTCCTGTCCCGCGTATTTATCAAATACACGGTCTATGGATTTATTCTGTGCAAAAATAGCCGTCGTAAATCCAATAAAACAGATGATAAAAAATAATCTTTTCATGACTTTCTTATTTTGATATTAATTTTTTTGTCTTTTCAATTGTAGAAAAATATTCAAGTTTTTGCAGGCCGGTCCCAATTGAGAATACCGGCTGTATAAATTGTTTTCCTGATTCAAGTTTTTCAAGATTCTGTAGCGGTTTCCTTCCTGTGCTCATCTTCTCAGATACAAAGTAGAGTACACGTTTTGCCTCTGCATAAGCCAGGTAGGGATCCTCATAGGTATCTCCTGTGGCCTGGAGAGAAGGCCTCTTTTTGATCTGGGAATCCAGGAACAGGGCCATTAACAGCAGGATGACAGCTGCTGCACCACTGATCCAGTAATACCTCCATCTGGAGAAGGCAGGTATGGATCTTTCTGATTTTTCATCAAGCAAACTCTCCAGCCTGACTTGTAGATTTCCTGGCATATCACTTTCCTGCTGTATCCTGAAGAATCCAAAAAGTTCGGCATCGGCTGCCAGATGATCAGGTACATTACCAGAGGAAAAGAAATCACGGAGCATACCCTCCTCAGCAGTACTCGTTTCACCGTTGTAGTACTTCTCAAGCAATGCTTCTATGCTGTTCAAATCTTCCATGATTCATACATCTTTTGAATGGTTTCTCTAACATTCTTTCTGGCCCTTGAAATATTCACCCTGATAGCATTTACTTCAAGTCCCGTAATATCTGCTATCTCCTCGTATTCGAGTCCCTCAACATCCCTCATCTGCAACAATGTCTTCTGTTGCACCGGCAAACGGCCTATGATCTGGTTTACTCTTTCCACTGTATCTTTTAATTCAAGGCTGCTTTCCGGGTCAGGGCTGCGATCAGCTTCATCATATCGATATGCTCCTTCTTCCCTGTCGTCATAGTACTTTGGTTTCTTAAGCTTGATCTTATCCAGGCAAAGATTTCTTGTCATCCGGTATGCAAAGGCCTCCATGTTTTTGATATTTCCCAGCTGCTCTCTTTTGTCCCAGATCTTGAGCCAGATCTCCTGCACCACATCCTCTGCATCATGCTCATTGCTTAACAAGCGGTTTGCATACCTGAATATCCTCTCGCTAACCGGTAATACCCTTTCCTTGAATTCCTGTGCATCCATATATTTTGTCCGGGGAATTTCTCAAAGTTAGCCAACTTTAAGGAACTGTTCTGTCTAATTATCCAAGATATCTCCCAGCTTATCCAAACCTTCCAGCTCTCTCAATGCTTCCAGGTCTTTCATAGTAAAATTACCCTCTACAGAGACCAGGACATTATCCTCCCCTCCCACCAGGACGAGCAGTTCACGGATTTTTCCATCCTCTTCCTTGGCCAGCACCAACACTTCCTGGTCAGCTTCCTTGACTACAACCAGTTCCTTGTAATCATCGAATTCCACCCCTTTCAGCTCATCCATGAAGTTAACGCCTTCTAAATCAGCCTCATCTTCCTGTGCAATGACCCTTACCCGTTTGACCTTACCAAGGGTTCCTTTTAATTCCCCTTTCTCTTCCTCCATATTGGCAATCACCTCAAACATATCTTCGGTGACCATTACAGTTGTAAATCCTTCCATCCCATTGTACTTTTTGAATAGTTTATCAATGGGTGTATTCTGCGCTGTCAGCAGAAGTGGCAGTAACAGGACCGGAATAAATAGTGCAATTTTCTTCATTTTTCTAGTTTTTGGTTCAACATTGATTTTCTAACTGTTTCACATCAATGACGATCAACAGCATATTTCATTACAGGAAAAATAAAATTTAGAGATAATTGCTGGGAAATTGATCTGGATCCGGCTTGGGATCAAGATTATAATCTGGTTCAGGATTTGCTTTCTGAGGCTTCTTCCAGGGCTTTCAGAAAGATTTTAGGTGCACGAGTGGGCTTTCTGGTCTCGCTATTGACAAAAACCAGAACAAGTGAACCTGTAGAAGTTCTTTCACCTTTTTCATTATAAACCTCATGATGGAAAGTGATCCTTACATCGGGTTTATCTTTAATGATGGTTCGGATGGTCAGCAGATCATCATAATATGCCGGTGCATGGTATCTAATCTGTAATTCCCGAACAGGCAGTATGATCCCGCTGTCCTCCCATTCACGGTAGGAGAACCCGAGGGACCTGAGCATCTCTGTCCTGGCTGATTCGAAATACATCGCATAATTTCCATAATAAACATAACCCATTCTGTCAGCCTCAGCATACCTTACCCTGATCTTAGTGTCAAACTGGAAAAACATGCCCAAAAATATACATTTTTAAAATCTTACAAATATTTTTTGGAAAACAGAGAATAGGTTATAAATTTGCATCCCGAAAGAAATTAAGGTTGAATCAGTAGCTCAGTTGGTAGAGCACATCCCTTTTAAGGATGGGGTCCTCGGTTCGAGACCGAGCTGATTCAC
>CAZXOJ010000253.1:0-6323 GCA_964642325.1 uncultured Bacteroides sp.
TGGCCTGCCTGAATTGCCAGAACTGGAATATCTCTCAAAGCAGTCCCACTGAAACCAGGAATTATGACCTGATGCCTGAAGCCGTGGTGGACCAGGCCGTGAATAACAACTGTCAGACCATCGCATATACATATTCGGAGCCGATTACCTTTTTTGAATATACATGTGATTCTGCCCGCATGGCTCATGAAAAAGGAGTCAGGAACGTTCTTGTTTCTGCCGGTTATATTAACCCGGAACCCCAGCAACACCTCATCAAACATATCGATGGTGCCAACATTGATCTAAAATCTTTCGATGACAAGCTCTACCTAAAGCTAAATGCCGGAAAGCTGCAACCAGTTCTGGATTCTTTAAAAATGTTCAGGGAGTCCGGGGTCTGGCTGGAGATTACCAACCTGGTAATACCCTCATGGACAGACGATCTGGATATGATTGCCAGGATGTGCGATTGGCTCTACGATAACAGTTTCGAGGATGTCCCCCTCCATTTCAGCCGTTTCCATCCCATGCATAAACTTACCCAGCTGCCACCTACGCCTGTCTCTATCCTTGTTAAAGCAAGGGAAACAGCAATGGACGCGGGACTGAAATTCGTTTACATTGGCAATGTACCCGGCAATGATGCATCCAATACCTATTGTCCCGGATGTAATGAAATCATCATCGAACGGCGTGGGTACCAGATCTTGCAAAAGAATCTGTCAGCAGGTAAATGCAATAATTGTGGTGAAAGTATTCCAGGGATTTGGGATTAGGCCTCAATCTGATGCCTGCCAGCAACACCTTATTGGGGAGAAGATCAATGCTTCTGCTTTCAGTTCCTTCATGGCTTTGTCTACCTCTTTTCTATCGAGACCTGCGAGCTCAGCAATTTCTCCGCTTCTCAGTGGTTTACCGGCTTTTTTCATTACACTGAGGACAGTTTCTTTTTGATTCATCTGATATGGATTTAAGAATTGTTTATTTATCCCCCAATAATTCCCTGGATATCTCCTCCCATTCCTCCTCAAGCATAGATTCTGGCATCCTTCGTCCCGCGTTACTATACCAATAAGCTGCATTCGGACGGTCCCCTTCCTTGCGATGAAGATAGGCATGGACCCATGATCCATCCTTTGTAAAGACATTCTGGGCGATCTTATGTGCACTGTCCCAGTCGCCAACACCATCCAGCAGCAAAGCCTGCAGGAGCATGGGGATATCATCAGGAATAGTCCCCTTTTCCCTCATTACAATGAATTCATCATACTTCATAACAAAGGTTTTATTCAAATTTACAAAGATTTGGCACGCGAGTAAAGAGCAGATTCTTTTATCTTTGTGCCCTTATGAAGGCGGCAGTGATATATGAATATGGCGGACCGGAAGTATTCCGATATGAAGAAATCCCCCAACCTGAAATAAGTGTTAATGAAGTATTGGTTGAGGTACATGCAGCCAGTGTAAATCCGGTGGATTGGAAACAGCGAAAGGGGAACCATAAACTATTCCTGAAAGCCAGGTTTCCCATCGTCCCGGGTTATGACATCTCAGGCAGAATCATTAAATGCGGGACCAGCGTAACAAACTTTAAGGACGGAGACCTGGTGTATGGCAGACTTACGAACCGTTTCGGAGGAGCATTTGCAGAACATGCCAAAGCGGAGGAATCAGCGCTTTCTCTGAAGCCCAAAAACCTGGACCATATTCATTCGGCTGCCATACCCATGGCAGGTCAGACAGCATTGCAAGCCTTGAGGGATAAAGGAAGGATTAAACCAGGACAGAAGATACTGATCATTGGTGCAGCCGGTGGTGTAGGACATTATGCACTGCAATTGTCAAGGATTTTTGGTGCAGAAACAACTGCTGTATGCAGTTCCAGGCATGAGAAACTTTTGGCCCAGCTCAAGCCCGATCATCACATTGACTATAATAAGGAGGATTACCAGGATGGAAATAAATGCTATGATATCATTTTCGATGCAGCAGGTGTAAAGACATTCCTCAGCTGTAGGAAAATACTGGCACCTGGAGGCATTTACATCACTGTCCTTCCCCGTCCAAAACTATTGGTTCATAAAACAATAGCCTTGTTCACAAGGGGCAAGAAAGTAAGGTCTTTGCTGCAAAAGTCAAAAAGTTCGGATCTGGAGGTCTTAACAAATCTGGTAGAAGAAGAAAAGCTTATTAGTGTGATCGATTCAATTCATACTCTTGATAAAGTATCAGAGGCTCACAGAAGAGCGGAATCCTATAGCACTGAGGGGAAAATAATCATAAAGGTCAAATAGCCAGATTAGTACCCCATCATTCTACGGATCTTCAGCAATGCAACCTGCTCATATTCCTTGTCAAGGTCACCATCCAGGTTCCCATTATAGCTCTGCATCTGCTGCTGATCCATTTCACCCAAAGCACTAGCCCGTTTCCAGTTCTCCAGGTCAGCTATTTTCTCTTCACATTGTTGTATCTGCTGGTCAATGCTCATCTTTTTTGTTTTTCCTGTTTTTTTATTCGGTCTGATTCTCATGGTTTCGTACATGTAAGACGATTTATTCCAAATTCTGTTACAATAAACGAAAGGAATTTTAATTAAGAATTTAAACCAGGTTAATTATTCTTAAAATAAGTTAAAGATTAGGCCCGTCGGAAGTGAAGTTCGGCGAACGGAGGTTATTGTCCGGTAAGAATCAGAGGCTATTCGGTGAAAGCATGTGAAAAATTATTAAATATTAAGTAGCGATCCTCAGTTTATCAGCATCAAGAATTTCACTGGATGGAAGGATGTCATTAAGTTTTCCCCGTCGATATCCTTCAGGATCAATTTGGATTATTTCATACCCGATAGAAGTCATGTATTCTTCCACTATTCCCCTGGTATGACTTTCCAGCAACTGCGGGGTTTGTTCTGGATCAACCTCAATATTGACGGTTTTTCCCTGGTGTCGGGCCCGGATGTTACGGAATCCCAGGTCAGATAAGAAATTTTCTGCTTCATCCACCATCCTGAGCTTCTCCCGGCTGATAGATTCACCATAAGGAAACCTTGACGAAAGACAGGCCAGTGCATCTTTGTCCCATGTGGGCAATCCAAATACCTTTGACAGATCACGTATCTCCTTTTTGGTCAGGCCAGCTTCCTGCAAAGGACTCCTTACATCTCGCTCCTTGAGTGCTTTCATTCCAGGCCTGTGATCTCCAAGATCATCCTGGTTAGATCCATCAACGAAATTTCGAAATCGTTGATCCTCAGCCATTTTAGCAATGCTGTCAAATAACTCGCTTTTGCAGAAATAACAACGGTTTACAGGATTGTTAACGAAGTTATCATCCTCCAGTTCATTGGTATCAATGATGCGGATTGAAGCCCCGAATGATTCCGCAACTTCAATGGCCCGTTCGTATTCACGTGATGGAAAAGTAGGAGATACCGCCAGGACTCCCAAGGCTTTATCTTTTAAAACATCAGTTGCAACCTTCAACAAAAAAGTACTGTCAACTCCACCCGAGTAGGCTACTGTAACCTCTCCCATCTCTTCCAAAAGGGCCTTCAAATGTGTTAGTTTATCTCCTGTTTTCATACTGCAAAATCATTAAATTATGATATTAAAGAATATAAAGATCTTAAAATCATTCAATAATACAAAATATGTACAGGGAATTATGCAACTCAGGTGTGATATTATTGACTTTAATAATAAACCCGCTACAACATGATCCCTCGGCTGATCTCCATGATAATTTTATTGGTCATACCAGCCAGTATGCTGGGAGGGGAACCAGGAAAGTTGTTGTATGCTTTTAAACCGGATATTCCTGATACAATTAAAGGCATCCATATACAATTCGAGGTAAAACTGATAAAGGTTTCACAGAGGGGCAATACGATCAACATCTATTGTTTATGTGCAGATATAACAAACCAGAATGAAAGGACAGAAAGAATCCTGGTCAGGTATCAATGCCAGGGAAATGCAAAAGCAAAGAAAGTTGAGATTGGAGGAAGACAGCAAAGAATCTTTTTGGTTGATAAGTGCATGATGGCTGAGGAATATCCCTCAGACATAAAAAAGTTTTATCGCCTGGTAATGCTTGAATACAGACAGTAATCCTTGCTAGCTGGCTTTTGCCCTTTTTTTCCTGATTTGCTCTTCAATAATGTTTTTCAGCTCCTCAAGTTCTGAAAGATCCAGGTTGGATTTTTCAGTAAAGAAGGATACAAACCGTTGTGGTGAGTTGCTAAAATAATTCTTAATCAGGGTTTTGAAATGTTCCTTGAAATACTTGTCCCGACTCACCATTGGATAATATTCATGGGTCTTTCCATAGGTACGGTATGCAATGAATCCCTTTTTTACAAGTACCCTGATTACTGTTGAAACAGTTGTATATGCAGGTTTTGGCTCAGGGAACTGCTCGATAATTTGCTTGAGAAATCCGGATTTGATCCTCCAAAGATACCTCATCACCTGCTCCTCAGCTCTGGTTAATTCTTTCACTGAAAAAACTAAAATTAATTTTGATGTTTTGATAGTATACGGTAAAAATCCATTTTCGTTAACCAAACATTAACATTTTTTAACGATTATTTTATAGCAACTACGAAGTATTTCGTATATATTTGCTACGAAACATTTCGTAAAGACTGAGATGCCAAACATAACTTCGATGAAACCGACTGATGCTGAACTTGAGATACTCCAGGTAATCTGGCTTCACGGCCCTGTCTCAGTCCGATTTGTCAATGATGAATTGAACCGCAAAAAGCGGGTTGGATATACGACCACTCTGAAACTTATGCAGATCATGCGGGAAAAAGGCTCGCTTATGCGATCTGAAGATGGCCGGAAACATGTATATAATGTAGTATTAAAGGAGAAGGAGGCAAAAAATCTTCTCCTTGATAAGTTTGTGAAGACGGCCTTTGGAGGATCTGCCATGGATCTGGTCATGCAGGCTCTGGGGAATCATCAAACAACCCCTGATGAACTGGAGGAGTTGAAGGCATTAATCGATAAAATTGAAAGAGATAGTCAATGAAAACCCTGGTCACATTTATTCCTGATAATGTAATACATGCATTGGGCTGGACCATCTTCCACTCTGTTTGGCAGGGAATGATCATTGGATTAATATTATATCTTATTTTTAGATATCGCCGGAATATATCATCGCAGACCAGGTATCTTCTGGGTGTTTTTGCACTGGCAGCTATCTTTACTTCATCCCTGCTCACATTTTTTATTGCATACCATCCCCTATCTTCTCAGATTGAATTTGTAACATTATCACCCCCAAGTATTTCAAGTCTGACGGGCATTTTCGAAGGAGCCGAAGATTTATCCGTTTTGAATCCTATCTCATCAGGATGGCAACAAAGCGTGATCAGAACTTTTGATTTTGTAAGCATTATCTGGTTTATAGGAGTACTATTGCTTGCATTAAGGTTGGCTGGTGGAATGCGGGTCATTCATGGCATGCGCCGGCAAGGAGTATCCCCCCTTTCACCTGCATGGGAAGAGAGAATGCAATTGCTTGCTCATAAAGCGGGACTCCACCGTTCCATTACCTACCTCCAAACACAAACGGTCAGTGTACCTACAGTGATCGGCATATTTAGGCCAGTGGTTCTTATCCCTGCTATGATAATTAGTGGATTACCTGCAGAACAGCTTGAAACCATCATCGTCCATGAACTTGCCCATATAAGAAGGCACGATTTTCTGATCAATATTTTGCAATCCATTATGGAAGCACTTTTTTTCTATCATCCTGTTGTCTGGATCATATCTGAGAATGTACGGCAGGAACGGGAGAAATGCTGTGATGACTATGCCGTAAAGGTATGCGGAAAAGTTTCTTTATACATCAGGGCACTGGCCTGCCTGAGCGAGTTGCAGATCAGTTCTGCAATCCCTTCCGTGGCCATCACCGGAAATAAAAAGAGTATTATACATAGAGTAGAACGATTAATAAACAACAAAAAGATGAAGAGTAACACAACAGAAAGACTCATTGCAGGGCTTGCCCTGGTGATATCTGTCCTGGTGATCACACTGAGTACGGGTGCCACCCTTAAACCATCCAGCTTTGCTCAGATGGAATCAACGTTTGATCTGACTTTCTTGGATAAAAAAGCAGCTGTTCCAGTGACTGATCCGGAGCCGGTCGCTGAACCCGCTGCAGTAGCCGAACCCGCAACTGTAGCCGAACCTAATGCAGCTGCAGGAATTTCCTTGCCTTCACCTGTATCTGAACCAGCCATTCGGATCCTTCCAAGCCCTCCCCTTCCTGCAGATACCTCTCACATGCACCACAGGGATAACATAGAAATAAAA
>CAZXOJ010000254.1:0-6313 GCA_964642325.1 uncultured Bacteroides sp.
AATTCTTTAGATAACATCGTTGAAATTTCAGTAGCATTATTTATAATTTCATTCATATTTTTATTAATAGTTGTTTTGTAATCAATTAGTAATTTATCAAGATCTTTTTTCTCGTGAAGTTCATTTCCTTCTTGATATTGGAAGCAGGGATCTCAACCACCTTATGGTTCGCCATAATGGCATTCGTGATTCTCGTTAAATAATCCGCAATAGGATCCGTCATCTCAATCTTATTTTTATCTATTAATTATTCGTCTAACCTGCTACCAGCTAGCCTTTTTAACACCGGGTATCAACCCTGATGCAGCCATCTCGCGGAAAGTGATCCTGGAAACTCCAAATTGCCTCATATAACCTTTCGACCGGCCTGTTAGTTTGCATCTGTTATGCAAACGGGTTGGATTGGAGTTTCTGGGCAACCTGCTTAAACCTACATAGTCACCTTCTGCTTTTAGCTGAGCCCTTTTGGCGGCGTATTTATCAACCAGTTTTTGTCGCCTTACTTCACGGGCTTTCATTGATTCTTTTGCCATACGGTATTATTGTTTTTTAAATGGTATTCCAAATTCTTTTAATAATGCGAGGCATTCTTCGTCAGTATTGGCACTGGTTACAAAAGTAATTTCCAGTCCCATGATCTTATTGATCTTGTCAATGTCGATCTCAGGGAATATGATCTGCTCGGTGATTCCCATGGTAAAATTCCCTCGTCCATCCATCTTGGTATTAACGCCTTTAAAATCCCGAATCCTTGGTAATGCCACATTGATAAGCCTCTCCAGGAATTCATACATCCTGTCCCTACGCAGGGTCACTCTTGTCCCTATGGGCATTTTTCTTCGTAGTTTGAAATTCGAAATATCTTTCTTCGACAATGTTTGAACAGCTTGCTGTCCACTGACCAGCGTTAGTTCCTCCTGAGCTAAATCGACCAGCTTCTTATCTGCTACAGCTGCGCCAACCCCCTGGTTGAGCACGATCTTTTCAAGCTTGGGGACCTGCATCACGGACTTATACCCGAAATCCTTCATCAGGGCGGGAATTACCTCCTCCTTATACTTGTTTTTTAATGCGGGTGTATATTCCATTATTTGATCTCCTCTCCAGAATTTTTTGAATACCTGATAAGTTTGTTGTTATCGTTGAGCCTGCGACCTACCCTGGTTGGTTTTCCTGAGGATCCGTCCACAATCATCAGATTGGAAAGATGAATGGGCGCTTCCTTCTTGATTATGCCTCCCTGGGGGTATTGTGCATTTGGTTTGGTATGTTTAGATACCATATTGATGCCTTCTACAATGGCTTTCTCATTCGTCGCAATAATCTCCAGTACACGGCCGCTTTTTCCTTTATATTCTCCGGCATTTACATAAACGGTATCACCACGCTTAATATGAAATTTCCTGTTCATCTTTCCGATCTTTTTATTCTATAATACTTCAGGTGCAAGGGAAACAATCTTCATATACTTATCCCTAAGTTCACGGGCTACAGGTCCGAATATGCGTGTGCCCCTGATTTCATCCAGGTTATTCAGTAATACAACAGCATTGTCATCAAAGCGGATGTAAGACCCATCAGGTCTTCTGACTTCCTTCTTGGTCCTGACAACAACGGCCTTGGTGACTGTTCCTTTCTTAATCTCACTGGAGGGAAGCGCAGATTTAACAGTCACTACGATCTTATCCCCGATGGAAGCATACCTTCTTTTGGTCCCGCCTAATACCCGGATGCACAAAACTTCTTTTGCACCACTGTTATCTGCTACTGCGCATCTGCTTTCTTGTTGTATCATGATTACTTGGCTCTTTCAACTATTTCTATTAATCTCCAGTTCTTCGTTTTACTTAATGGCCTGGTCTCGCAGATCTTTACTGTATCACCTATGTTGCAGGCATTTTCATTATCATGGGCCACAAAGCTTGTCGTCTTGTTTACAAACTTACCATAAATGGGATGTTTTACTTTTCTTTTAACGGCCACAACAATGGATTTCTCCATCTTATTACTGACCACCACGCCTACACGTTCTCTTCTTGTATTTCTTTCCATTATCTAATGATCTTTACTCGGATACTGTTTGGGGTTTTTTGTTCCGGCGGTAAACCTCTGTGGTCAACCTGGCAACATTCCGCCTGGCTACCACGATCTTGTTGGGATTATCCAGTGGGGATATGGCATGATTCAGCTTTAGGCGTGCCAGATAATCTTTTTCATTGTCCAGCCTCTCCATGAGTTCATTGTCCGTTAATTCACTTATCTCTGATTGCTTCACGACGCATATAATTAAATTCGTTCTCGATTATTTTTCATTAAATGGTTTGTTCCTCAAAGTTATTCCTGACCACAAACTTGCAGGGGACAGGAAATTTCTGAGAACCCAGCCTCAGTGCCTCCTTGGCTACCTCAAATGAAACTCCTTCGATCTCCATGAGTATCCTTCCCGGGGTAACTGGTGCAACAAATCCTTCCGGAGCACCTTTTCCTTTTCCCATCCTTACTTCCGCAGGCTTCTTGGTAATGGGCTTGTCAGGGAAGACACGGATCCATAACTGACCCTCTCTTTTCATGTGTCTTGTCACTGCCTGTCTGGCAGCTTCGATCTGACGGCCTGTGATCCAACTTGCCTCCATGGCTTTGATACCAAAAGATCCGAATGAGAGCTGATGGCCACGCTGGGAATTCCCCTTCATCCGGCCCTTTTGCCTTCTTCTGTATTTGGTTCTCTTCGGTTGTAACATGCTCTATATTATATCTTATTATTATTTCCGCCTCTTCTTAAACCCGCCACCTTTTGGTTTTGTACTTTTCACACCGATGTTGGGAGAAAGGTCTCTCTTGCCAAATATCTCACCGTTACAGATCCATACCTTGATCCCGATAACACCAACCTTGGTGCGGGCCTCACAAATGGCATAATCAATATCTGCACGCAATGTATGGAGAGGAATACGCCCTTCCTTGTAGAGTTCGGAACGGGCCATTTCTGCACCACCCAGCCTTCCACTGATCTGCACCTTGATCCCTTCAGCACCCATCCTCATGGTAGAAGCAATAGCCATCTTGATGGCTCTCCTGAAAGATATCTTCCCCTCTACCTGGCGTGCAATATTGTTCGCAACAATGGTAGCATCCAGTTCTGGTCGCTTGACTTCGTAGATATTAATCTGTACTTCCTTTTGGGTGATCTTTTTCAATTCTTCCTTGAGTTTATCCACCTCCTGTCCGCCTTTCCCAATAATGATCCCTGGCCTGGCTGTATTTACCGTGACCGTAATCAGCTTCAGCGTTCTTTCAATGATGATCTTGGAAATACTGGCTTTGGCAAGTCTTTCAGTAAGGTATTCACGGATTGTGTTGTCTTCAACCAGTTTGGCAGAATAATCATTCCCACCGTACCAGTTAGAGTCCCAACCTTTAATGATTCCCAGACGATTTGCTATTGGATTTGTTTTCTGTCCCATCTAAATATCTTTATGATTCATTAGTAATTGCACCTTCCAGCACGACGGTTACATGATTAGATCTTTTCCTGATCCGGTGTGCCCTCCCCTGGGGAGCCGGCCGCAGTCTCTTTAAAACCCTGCCACTGTCTACATATATTTCCTTTACAAAGAGGCTGCTATCTTCAATCCTGACCCCTTCATTCTTCGCCTGCCAGTTTGAAATAGCTGATAAGATCAGCTTTTCAAGCCTGTTTGATGCTTCCTTCTGGCTAAACTTTAGGATATCAAGTGCCTTGTTCACATCTACTCCCCTGACCTGGTCTGCTACCAGCCTCATTTTTCTCGGGGATGTAGGACAGTTCTTTAAAACAGCAAAATATTTATGCTGCTTGTCTTCCTTTATCTGGTTTGCTCTGTTTCTTTTTCTGACTCCCATTGTCTGAATGTTTTATAAACCTTTATCCAATCTTACCGGGCTCTTCCTCCGTGTCCCCGGAAAATCCTGGTGGGTGCAAATTCACCAAGCTTATGTCCTACCATGTTTTCCGTAACATAAACCGGTATGAATTTATTTCCATTGTGAACAGCAATTGTATGTCCCACAAAATCAGGAGAGATCACGGACCTTCTTGACCAGGTCTTGATGACCGATTTCTTACCCGTATCATTCATGGCTGAAACTCTCTTCTCCAGTTTAAAGTCAATAAATGGACCTTTTTTCAGTGATCGGCTCATTATAATAATCAGATTAATTTATTTCCTCTTTTTCCTTTTTTCAACAATATATCTATTCGAGTCCTTCTTCTTGGACCTGGTCTTAAAACCTTTGGCCAATAGTCCGTTTCTGGATCTAGGATGCCCGCCTGAAGCCCTTCCTTCTCCTCCACCCATAGGGTGATCGACCGGGTTCATGGCAACCCCACGTACCCTGGGCCTGCGGCCAAGCCAGCGACTCCGTCCTGCTTTTCCTGATTTTTCCAGGTCGTGGTCAGGATTCGATACAGTACCAACCGTAGCCTTGCAGGTGGTCAGGACCATCCTGGATTCACCTGAAGGCAACTTGATGATGGCATATTTTCCATCCCTGGAGGTTAACTGGCCATAGGAACCGGCGCTTCGAGCCAGTGCAGCTCCCTGTCCCGGCCTCAGTTCAATATTGTGGACAATGGTACCCATGGGCAAATCTCCCAGTGTCAAAGCATTACCCACCTCAGGACTGGCATCCTTGCCTGACATGATTTTCTGTCCAACCTTCAACCCGTTGGGTGCAATTATGTATCTCTTCTCACCATCTTCATAAACCACGAGGGCGATCCTGCCTGAGCGGTTTGGATCATATTCAATGGACTTAACCACTGCAGGCATTCCATCCTTCTCACGTTGAAAATCAATCACCCTGTATCTCTTCTTATGTCCGCCTCCCATGTAACGCATGGTCATCCTGCCTGAACTGTTCCGGCCACCGGATCTTTTCATGGGCCTGACGAGGGATTTTTCCGGCGAATTCGTGGTAATCTCCTCGAAAGTGCTGATGACTTTCCTTCTCTGACCTGGTGTTACAGGTTTAAATTTCCTTATCGCCATTTTTCCTAGATATTACTATAGAAATCAATCGTTTCACCTTCTGCCAGGGTGACTATTGCTTTCTTAAATGATTTAGTCTTTCCGGTTATGACACCGCTTTTTGTAAACCTTGATTTTGCTTTTCCACCATATATCATGGTGTTGACCGAATCAACTGACACTCCATACATTTTCTCAACAGCCAGCTTGATTTGAATTTTATTGGCACTCTTTTGTACTATAAAACCATACCTGTTTAAGTCTTCCCCAAGGCCGGTCATCTTCTCTGTTACTATCGGCTTAATTAAAATCTCCATGTCTTTTAGATTAAGATGCACTCTTTTGAAGAACGTCAAGTGAACTCTCAACAAAAATCACAACAGATGCATGCATTATGTCGTATGTGTTTAATTCTGAGACCGCTATAACCTTTGAGTCCTCCAGATTCCGAGATGACAAATATATATTCTTATTAGGTTCAGAGAGAACCAGCAATGACTTTTTATTGTCGACATTCAGGCTTTTGTGAATGTCATAGAAAGCTCGTGTTTTAGGCACTTCCAGAGAGAAATCTTCAAGCACCAAAATGCTCTTTTCCCTGGCCTTATAAGTCAAGGCAGACTTTCTTGCCAGTTGCTTCACTTTTTTGTTCAGTTTAAAGCTGTAACTTCTGGGCCTGGGACCAAAAGCTCTGCCACCACCTCTGAAAATAGGTGATTTGATACTGCCTGCACGGGCTGTTCCTGTTCCCTTTTGCCGCTTGATCTTACGGGTACTTCCAGTAATATCAGCACGCTCCTTGGCCTTGTGTGTTCCCTGCCGTTTATTGGCCAGGTTTTGCTTAACATCCAGGTAGATCGCATGGTCATTAGGCTCAATCTCAAAAACATTCTTTTTTAGATCAACCTTCTTACCGGTGTCCTCACCTGCAATATTTAAAACTGATAACTTCATTACTTTTCAATGATTAAATATGATCCGTTTGCGCCAGGGACTGATCCTTTCAGCAATAGCAGGTTTTGATCGTGAATGATCTTCACTACCCTGAGATTAATGACTTTAACCCTGTCACCGCCTGTCTGCCCGGCCATTTTCATTCCCTTGAATACGCGGGAAGGATTGGATGATGCACCCAGTGAGCCTGGATGCCTCATCCTGTTATGCTGTCCGTGTGTGGCATCATTAACACCGGCAAATCCATGCCTCTTTACAACACCCTGGAAACCTTTTCCCTTGGAAACACCTGATACATCCAGCCAGGTATCATCATCGAAATAATCGACCGATATTACATCGCCGGGTTT
>CAZXOJ010000255.1:0-2388 GCA_964642325.1 uncultured Bacteroides sp.
ATTTATGGTCAACCGGAGAAACGACCCGAGAAATAGAAGTTTATCCTGGCGCAGGGGAGATTTCTGTAGGAGTTACTTACGGTGGTGAGTGTAGTACTCTTGATGAGATCTCCATATTGCCATGCGGCGGAAGCAGTATGCTTGCGGATATCCCGAATTTATTTACGCCAAACGGGGATGGAACAAATGACACCTGGTTCTATTATGAATCAGCGACTTTCCCGGAGATGGTGGTTGAGATCTATGACAGGTGGGGCAAGCGTATCTATCTTTCAGAACCCGGTTATCCTGTACCATGGGATGGCAGATCAATGCATGGGGTAGATATGCCGATGGATTCATATCATTATATTATTAAACCTGGAGAAGGTTATGAAGAGGTGGTTGGCACAATAACGATTGTAAGATAAGCAATGATTACAAGGCAAAAAATATTAACCGGAGTTGTTTTCTCCTTTGTTCTTTTCCTGGCTTCGCAAGGTAGTTTTGGACAGCAATTGCCTGTTTACAGCCAGTATATGATGAACAAGTTCCTGATCAATCCGGCTGTGGCAGGTAGTGAAGGATATACTGCCTTTAACCTGACCTCCCGGAAGCAATGGCTTGGGATCAAGGATGCTCCCCTGACATTTGCGGCAAGCGGGCAGACACGCCTGAAGAAAAGCAGCTCCAGCGGCCAGAGACGGTCCACTACCAGTGGCCTTCCATCAGGTTTAGGCAGGGTTGGACTCGGCGGTTATATTTTTAATGACAGGCATGGACTGGTAAGCAGGTCCGGCTTGCAGCTCACATATGCCTATCATATACCATTCGATAGGAGCCAGCTGTCTTTCGGCCTGTCCGGGACCTTCTGGCAGTTCAGGTTGGACAGGGCTTCTGCACGCTTATTCAATCCTGATGACGAACTCTTTAATTCCATGGATAATGCCCTCTTCATACCCGATGCTAACCTGGGTGTATACTATTCGGATGAAAGGTTTTTTGTCGGATTTTCGGCATCCCAGCTTTTTCAGTCCAGTTTCAAATTTGGAGGGAAAGGATATGACCAGTATAAGCTCTACAGGCATTTTTATTTAATGGGAGGATATAATATCATGGCCTCTGATAATATAGCGCTTGAACCTACAATGCTTATAAAGACCACCCAGCAAGGGGTATTTCAGATGGACCTGACCGCCAATGTTTACTTTATAGAAAATTATTGGGCAGGGATAAGCTACCGCACCCCCTCAACCCTGGTCTTGATGGGTGGAGTAAAGGTCGATAAATTTTATTTCGGCTACGCCTTTGATTTTTCCTTCAACAGCATCATGTATCACAGTTACGGATCCCATGAGATTTTGATTGCCTTGAAACTCGGAGAGAGTTCAAGGAAATTCAAATGGCTGCAAAGATATTAGACTCCTTTACAGCTCAATAATTATCCTGTTTTTTTAAATAATTTGTGGATAAAAGTCTGTTCATTTTGAATAGGCTTTTTGTTTTAGGAGAGCATAATATTCAGTATATCAATCACATACACATTTACTTATTTTATTTATACTTATTCCGGATAAGAATTAACTCTTTGAGGATCATTCTAATGTAACTCTATGACGGGAATTACGTTACAAGTTGTTAATTAAATGATAATCGCATCCGTCTGAATAAATTGGAAATATACTGTTATTTGTTAGGGGAGCATTATGCATCAGGGTGCTGGATGAAATGCGTTTTCCGCATGACGAATGAAGAGATTTCGATGAGGAACGGCCGATTTGGATTTGCAACCATAAACTACTTGAATGAGTCATTACTTTAACGATCACATAATAATATTATGAGGTTGTTTATTGTAATGGATCACTTGTTGATAAACCGCTAATAGATGTTTTTGAAGAAGAGAAATCTGATTCATCTCATATTATTTCTGCTAGTTAGTTCTCAGTCCTTTTATATTGGGTTCTCTCAGACAACTATCTTAAGTAATGGAAGTGGAGGAGGAGATTGGTCCGATCCTAACGCATGGGCGGGTCTGGTCGTTCCGGTTGCTACAGATACAGCAGTAATTGTATCCGGTGACACCATCAGGGTAAGTGATGTATCCGGTGAGATTTCTGTTGGTGGATTGACCATTCAAAGTGGGGGACTTGCATGGAACAGTAACCGTCGGATCAATGTTTACGGAAATTACCTGAATGACGGAACGCATAGGACAGATGCAAGTGATCTGATTTACTGGAGGGGGATAAACACCCTGATTGATGGTACGGGAACCATAAGTAATGCAGGACGCATCCGGGTGCTAAGCGGTGACAAGATCATTCCCGCTTCCGCCACTTTGACATTCGGGAATGGTAATTTCAGGATTGAAAGCAACCTGGTTGTCACCAATTATGGGAATCTTAC
>CAZXOJ010000255.1:2488-6303 GCA_964642325.1 uncultured Bacteroides sp.
TGCAGAGTTCAGATTATGACATTAAGATAGCTGGAACAGGATTCAGTAGTTTTCCAATGGACACGGCCACCAGGATACTGAAAAGGCCATCAGCAGGATCATCCTGGCTTATTGAAGGGAGTCACCTGAATGCAGATGGGGATACAGCATATAGAGTGGGATTGAGTGGATTTTCTCAGTTTGGGTTCGGAAGCCCGGATTCATGTGATGCCCCTCAAACGGGGGATATTGTTGGTTCTGCTACTGTTTGTATAAATGATGCCGGCGTTTCCTATGCCGTAACTAATACACCTGGTTCATCTTATAACTGGACAGTTGACGGAGGTTCTGTGATCCTTGGACAGGGTACCAACTCCATTACTATTGATTGGGGAGTCCTGGGACAGGAAGGCCAGGTACAGGTCATTGAAACAAATGCTTGTGCAGACGGAGTGCCTGTGCAGCTGGATATAAATATTCACCCCCTGCCGACAACTACCATTATCGGTCCCGCATCAGTCGTGGCAAATGCCACCGGTATCAACTACTCCATCGAAAACAGGATAGGCTATACCTATGCATGGGTTGTCACAGGCGGAACCATTGTTTCAGGTGACGGAACAAGCGAGATTTTAGTTGATTGGGGTGTGGAAGGAGCCGGTAACGTTCAGGTAACAGCTACCCATACTGCCTGCGCTGCGTCCGCAGCACCTGAGGACCTTATTATTAATATATTTGGTTCGATCAGGAGTGTGCAGACAGGGGACTGGAATGATCCGTTGACGTGGGACTGTAACTGTGTTCCTGTCAATACTGATAATATTGTGGTTTCTCCGGGTGATTCTGTATACATCGTAGCGCATACTACCGTACAGAACATAAGCATCGAGGCTAACGGAGTGCTCTACCAGCCAGATCCTTTAAACCTGATTGTGCAAGGCGACTATAGTGTGGATGGTGATCATGCAGGTACTGGAGGAGTGACCTCCGATAATATTTATCTTGACGGATTCAATACACAGATATCAGGTACCGGGATTATCTCCAACACATCCCGTTTACGCATAAGGAATGGTAACAAGACCATCATAGCAGGAACCGATCTTACCAAACCAAATGGTGAGATCTATATCCATGGAAATATCGTGGTCATGAACCATGGCGAAATGACCATTGGCTACCTGCTCTGGGCGGTCAATACCACCTCTACCTGGATCAATGAAGCAGGTTCTGTCTTGACTGCAGGGGGGAATACTGGGGTCAATCCCATAATGTACCGTGGTACCCTTGTTGCCTCTGCCGCTAATAATACGGTGAACATCACCAGTGGATGGGCCCAGAACATACCTGTCCCCAGTGGCAATGCTTTCTATCATCTGAACGTCGATGGAGGGAACAATAAAATACTGCAGGATAATATTATTATATATGGGGACCTGAACATACATTCAAGCCTGTTGGGGAATAATTTTAATATTAACCTGGCGGGGGACTGGAACAATACGGGTTCTTTTGACGAAGGAACAGGGTCCGTGATCCTTGACGGATCGGAAGACCAGACCGTCTCGAATCCCAATACCGAAACATTTTATAACCTCAGGCTGCAGAAGGGGAGTGGAGATCTGCTGCTGGGTAATGATATCATCATCAGTGGTACCCTGGACATGGATGGAGGTAATGTCCTTGCCGGTTCCAATAAAATCACCCTGGGTACGAGCCTAGGAACAACTGGTTCCCTTAACAGGAATGCAGGATCCATTATCGGGCAGTTTGAAAGGTGGATAAATGCTACAGGAAGCGATATCCTCTTTCCTTTGGGTTCAGGCAACTGGTACAGGCCATTGCAGGTCAATTTCAATGCACTCTCTGGCGGCTCACTCATTGCAGAATTCATCTCTTCCACACCCGGCAATAGCGGACTCCCGATTACTGAAGGAGCTGTTACTGTCGTGAATACTTTCTCGGAAGGATATTGGAAACTCACCACGGCCAATTCTTTGGTCAGCAGTGATTTCAACCTCGATGTCATTGCCAATGGATTTACCAGTTTTCCCATTATCCCTGATACCAGGCTGTTGTCAAGATCCGGAGCTAATTGGTCCGCCAGTGGTAATCATGCAGCCGCTTCAGTGAATACTGTTTCGCGGGACAATGTAGCTATCCTATCCGGTGAATATGCCATAGCGGACAGTTCTGCCTGCACCTTGCCACTAACATCACCGATAACCGGCTCCGGAACGGTTTGTGCCAATGCTATTGGAGAATCATACAGTGTTGACCTTCATGCAGGATCAAGTTATAATTGGACTGTGACAGGTGGGATTATCACCGGGGGACAGGGAACAGCGTCCATTCTGGTTAATTGGGGTGCCACTGGCATGGCAGGACAGGTGGAAGTCCGTGAATCCAATACCTGTGGTGAAGGAGAATCTGTCATATTTGATGTAGACATACATCCCCTTCCAACCTCAACCATTACAGGCAGGTCAACAGCTTATACAGGTGAAACGGGTGTTTTTTATCACGTGGATGAATTGGCCGGCTATACCTATGCATGGAGCATTTCTTCAGAAGGTTCCATCACAAGTGGGAATGGGACAGATTCTGTGATGGTGGACTGGAACACTGGGGGGAATGCCAGCCTGCAGGTCATCGCTACCAGTACAGGCTGTGGTTTGGATGCTGATCCGGTCAGCATGGATGTCGATGTTTCAGGAATTATTCTTTCTGCGCAGTCGGGGGACTGGCACCAGCCGTCCACATGGATTGGTGGTGTGGTGCCCTCACAATACACAAGTGCAAGGATACAGAGTGGAGATACTGTAACAGTTACGGCTGCTGCCCGGGTAAATGACCTGGTCGTTGAATCCGGTGCTGTGCTGAACAGTGGGGCACTTGACTTTTTTATCTATGGTAATTATACCCTGAATGGTATACATGCCGGTTCCGGAAGTGATAGGATTGACCTGAGGGGAGGAGAGGCCATAATCGATGGAACAGGGGAATTTACTCATACGGGACTCGTATATATTATTTCAGGGAACAAAACATTTGCTGCTACGGCAGATCTTACATTTGCCAGCGGTATCAGGATATATAATAACCTGATTGTTACTAACCTTGGAACCCTCAGACTTGGGAATGCTGTCGTTGGACAGAATGCCTCATCCACATTTATCAATGGTGAGAATGCCATCCTTGAGACCGGTTATTACCTGATGAACAACGGAATACTTGTAGCTTCTGCACCCGGAAATACCATACGCTATGCCAGCACAACCTGGGCGGTTAATATCAAGGTGCCACAGGATGGAATCTATTATAACCTGGAAATTTCCGGCTCACAAACAAAGACATTATTGGGCAATATTACCATCAAAGGTGATTTTTCCATAACAAGCACACTTAATACCAATAATTTTAATATTGCCCTGGAGGGGGACTGGGCCAATACGGATAATTTTACTGAGGGAACGGGGCAGGTGACTTTTACTGGTACTGGTACACAAGAAATTACCAATCCTGCAGGGGAAACATTCTACGACCTGATCGTTCAGAAGGAAACCGGACAACTGGTATTGAATAACAATATTACTATCAGCAATAACTTCTTCCTGAACCAGGGAGAGATCAATAATCAGTCAAATATCCTCTTTCTTGGTACTTCCACAGTTAACGAGGGAACCCTGAATTATGCAAGCGGCCGTATCCTCGGAAAATTCAGGAGATGGCTTTCCACCAGTGGAACAAATATTTCATTTCCCACGGGATCTACAGGTATCACAAGGTCAGCAATAGTGAATTTCACAGACCTTACTGCCGGTACACTGACAGCA
>CAZXOJ010000256.1:0-6285 GCA_964642325.1 uncultured Bacteroides sp.
TTGATAGTCACCTTTGTTGTCGGAATGACCGGATTTATCGTTTACAGGCTGCGGGAAATGAAAGTAATGACAATCCCGGAATTTTATGAAAAACGTTTTGACCGGAAAACAAGGATACTCGGTGGGATCATGATGGTATTCGGGGGCATTCTAAATATGGGGCTTTTCCTAAAGGTCGGCTCCATGTTTCTCGTTGGCATTACCGGACTATCAGCAACCAGCTGGGCTCTTCCTGCTGTCATGATTTTTCTCATCACGCTGGTCTTGATCTATACAGTTCTGGGAGGGATGATATCTGTTGTAATAGCAGACTATGTTCAGTTTGTAGTGCTGTCAATCAGTCTGCTGGTGATCACTTATATTGCTATAGCAAAAGTTGGATGGCACAATATCTTTGATACAATCGAGCTTACTATGGGAAAAGCGGGCTTTGATCCGACAATAGCAGGTGGTGAGTTTGGCTGGGAATATATTGCCTGGATGTTTTTCCTGGGATTGGTCAGCTGTGCTATCTGGCCAACAGCAGTTGCACGCGCCCTTTCAATGGAATCTGCCAAGGTAGTAAAGCGACAGTATATGTTTACCTCCGTGTCCTACTTAATTAGATTCCTGATCCCCTATTTCTGGGGTATTGCGGCCTTTGTCTTCATCACAAAAGATGCTGCCTTCAACTCACTTTTTTTCCCGGCAGGCTACCCCGCTCCGGATTCCCTACCTGCTGGTGTTGAAGCAGTGAACAACCTCTACAGCATGCCTTTTTTCCTCGGTAAAATTTTACCTGCCGGATTGATCGGATTGGTTACCGCAGGCATGCTGGCAGCCTTCATGTCAACTCACGACAGCTATTTATTGTGCTGGAGTACTTCCCTTACCCAGGATGTAGTTGCTCCCATTGCGAGATCTGCAGGCAGACCCCTGAGTTCAAAGAAAAAAGTTGCCCTGTCAAGGATCTTTATCGTGCTGATAGGTGGATTTGTACTTTACTGGGGTATGTTCTATAAAGGCGGTGAGGATATTTGGGATTACATGGCAGTTACGGGTGCCATCTATTTTACCGGGGCATTTGCCCTCCTGCTGGGTGGCCTGTACTGGAAACGGGCCAGTTCCACAGGGGCATTTGTGGCATTGATCGGGGGACTAGGAGCCATTGTTGGTCTAACGCCGGTACAGGATCTCCTCGGTATTGAATATTCAAGTGCCCGCGTTGGGCTGTTATCAGTAATAGGAACCATTGTTTTGATGATCATAGGATCGTTATTGTTCCCCGATCGAAAGGATCAAAAAGAACCAAAAACCATAGCAAATCATGTCCATTGAGAGCTGGACCATATTCTGGAAAATAGTCTTTATCATTGGAGTTGGCATGTTCGCCATACTGACCGTTTTAGTCACCATAGGTGGTGCAAGGGATGTCGGCAAATTGATACGTCGATTAAAAAGTGATGCTGAAGAGCCCCAGACATCAGAACCCATCTCGGATGAAGAATAGCTTACCGCTGGTTTACGTGGGATATTACTGATTTACTGATACCTTCAATGCTGATGCCCAGGAGGTCAATATCATTCCATTCGGGCTGGATGGCCATTCAGCCAATACCAATACAAAGTCAGACTCCGGATCGATCTCCTCTTCCATGGTAAACATGAAACAATATGGATCATCCACTGCGGACACAAGTTTGACCGGGATAGACATACTTTCATTTTGAAGAACTGGTTTGCTCTTGATCACCTGTTCGCTGTCCATGGGCATACTGAACCACAATATCAGACTTTTATCGGCAATTATATATCTCGTAATCCTTGGATGCTCGATGAAAGGAATATCAGCTTCAGGATCAGAAAATTTATAAGCGGGTCCCATGACCAGGCTTTTACCTTCATAGGCCCCAATATCAGGTGCCGATCCTTCATAGTGGGATAACAGATCCTTATAAAGTTGTCCACTATCAAAACAGGGTGAGGCTCCCTTCAAACGAAAATCATTATCCAGGGGATTTGTGAACATCGGGTCCCCCTCAATTCCATCTAACTCAAAATCCTTCTCATTCATAAAATCTGGAAATACAGTAGATGAACAATCATAGTTGTAGTAACTGTCTTCGCCAGAGCTATGAATCCCGAAAGTATCTATGCCTTCGAAAAAATAAGCATTATTAAAATGTACGATATGATCGTTCCACCAACCCATCCTTCGACCTGTTATATTGTAATCAACATACCAGCTGTTATTAAAAATATAGAATGGCTGCGACATGGTTCTCTCCCTGTTGGAAATTTTATAGATGGCCCATCCGTCCTCACAGTCAGGTTCACTTAAGCCTGTATTCCCGAAAAGGTAAATGGGACCACCACCAACATCAGTGACTGATATAAAAGCATGGCCATTGATCAGTTTGTTATGATAAAAATACAGGTTATGGCAATAAACTTCTGGTTCAAGTACATTATCTGATGTATTAATTATCAAATTATTATATATATCACCATTTGAAGATGCCAGCAGATCCTTCTGCCCCTCATTGACCGGGGATAGCCTGAAGGCATTAAAAGTGTTTCTGATCTGGTTGTTCCTTAAAACAAATACACCACTTATCCTGTCTCCCTGGAAAATGCTCCCGTTAAAGTGTCTGTATTTACCGTGGTGAAGCTCCTCCCATGTGTAACCGTCTTCATGTGTCCATACCCTTAAGTCCTGTTCCCACTTGCAGTTTTCAATCATAAAATGGTGACTCCTCCTGCCTTTGGCATATAATAATCTTTTTCCTCCAATTACATCACACTGTTTAACTGACAGATATGAAACATCAACTGAAGTAATGATGTCTGTCCAGCAGTTCCTGATCCTGAATTCTTCAATGACAATCCAGGAACAATCCTCCACTTGAAAAGCATTGTTTTGCAAACCCATGCCCGGCTCAGATTTTCCATCAATGGTGGTAATTTCAGAACCTTCCGAAAGCCCCATAAGAACGATTGGATGGTTTGGCAGTCCATTTATGCCAATCAGAGTGAATGGTCCTTTGTAAACCCCGGGGCGAAAAAGCATAGTGTCTCCTGCCGTTAATTCGATAATCATTTTATTGATTGAGCTGACTCCATCCTGAGGGCTTATTATCACCTTCCCAGCGTGAGAAGGGACGGAACAAAACAGTAGAAAGAAAGCTGCCAATAACCTTGCCAGATAAGATTGAATCATTGGGGTGTAATTAAAGTATTCAGGTATTAAGTTCATCCTAAAGATAAATTTTAATTCTTACTTTTGATCATATAGACCAATTGACCAAACTCAATAATTATGAATGGATATCAGAGGATTATCACCGCCTTAAAGGGTGAACAGCCAGATACCATCCCGGTGATGTTGCATAATTTCATGATGGCTGCAAAAGAAGCTGGATATTCCCAGGCCGAATACCGTTCCGATCCACAAAAAATTGCCAATACCTTTATACAAGCTGTTGAGAAATACAAGTATGACGGAATATTGGTGGACATCGATACGGTAACACTTGCAGAGGCTGTGGGGGTACCTGTTGATTTCCCTGAAAATGAACCTGCCCGTTCAAACAAAAGTTGCCTGAATGATCTGAAGGAGGTGGATGATCTCGGGGTACCGGAAATTATCAATAGCGAACGCATCCAGATTTGGCTTGAAGCGGTGAGGATCCTGGTTAAGCATTTTGGCCAGGAAATCCTTGTCAGGGGAAATTGTGACCAGGCACCTTTCAGCCTTGCCAGCATGATGCGGACACCGGCTAACTGGATGCTGGATCTTCTTGATCTTGATAACCAGGAAAGGGTTCATCGCTTGTTATCGTATTGCCTTGAAGCGGGACAGCAATTTATGCGCCATATGTCAGATGCTGGTGCCCACCTGTTGTCAAATGGTGATAGTCCTGCAGGACCCGAAATGATCTCACCTGAAATGTACAGGGAATTTGCCAAGCCTTATGAAACCAGTATGGTAGAAACAGCCAAAGGGCTGGGCCTGGGTTATATACTGCATATTTGTGGCGATACCGGCCTCATCCTGGAGGACATGGTGGAAACCGGGGCAGATGGAATTGAAATTGATCATAAGACTGATGCCTTATTAGCGCGGGATATAACCAAAAACCGGTGTTGTTTTATTGGCAATATTGATCCATCGGGAGTGCTCGCATTAGGAGATCAGCAAACGGTTGCCATGAAGACAAAAGAGTTGCTGGCATTGTTTGGAACAACCCCCGGGTTTATCCTGAATGCGGGATGTGCCATTCCCGCAGAAACACCCCCTGAGAATATCCTAACAATGATCAGGACTGCCAGGGAGTTTTAATAAGCAATTCAGAAAATCAAAATCATACAGCCATGCAATCTCAAAAAATGATGATTGGATTTATAGGCCTTGGTGTAATGGGAAGGCCGATGTCGCTTAACCTGGTTAAAGCGGGGTATTCACTGATGGTCTCAGACATAAATACTGAACCTGAAAAAGAACTAATCGCAGCAGGAGCTTTAAAAGGAAACTCTCCCAGACAAATTGGCGAATCATGCGAATTAATTTTCACCATGCTTCCTAATTCCCCGGAGGTGGAAGAAGTGATTAGCGGAAAAAACGGTGTCCTGGAAGGTGCAAAACCAGGTAGTATCATTGTCGATATGAGTTCCATTGATCCCATGGTTGCTATTAGGATATCAAAGAATGCAGCTTCAAAAGGTGTTGATATGCTCGATGCTCCTGTCAGCGGAGGTGAGCCGAAAGCCATAAATGGCACATTGTCCATCATGGTAGGCGGGAAGGAAGAAGTTTTCGCCAGGGTGGAACCTATCCTGATGGCCATGGGGGCTTCGGCCATTTTACTGGGAGATATTGGGAGTGGCAACATTTGCAAACTGGCTAACCAGATCATGGTTGCCCTGCATCTGGCTTCCATGTCAGAGGCCATGGTATTTGCCGAAAAAGCAGGAGTGGATCCAGAAAAGGTATTTCAGGCCATCAGAGGGGGACTTGCAGGTAGTACGGTTCTGGATGCAAAAATGCCATTGATCCTCGAACGCAATTTCAAACCGGGAGGGCCGATCCGGATGCATACTAAAGACCTGTTGAATGTCCGGGATACAGCACTCGAAATTGATGCACCCATCCCACTGACCACCCAGGTTCTTGAATACATGAAAGCCCTAAAAGCAGATGGAAAGAAGGAAGACGACCACGGCGGCCTAATCCAGTACTGGGAAAAACTGGCACATGTAGAAGTAAAGAGAAAGTAAGTTCTTCAGGATTTAGGAATACAAAGCTACCTCATTTTTTCGTTGGTTGGCGCTTAAAATATAATCTACATCTCCTACAGAAAAGACCTGTGTTTGTGTGGGACCTGCATCCTCTTCAATAACAAATCTGTCATATCTGCCTTTTGACAGATCATGAACTGAAAATGATTCCAGGGCAAGAGATCCGCTGCGATTCCCAACAACAATGACTGGTTTCTGTTGTATGATTCCACTGCTGAGACCATGCCCGAAGGATAGTGAATCACTGATCCGCAATTCCCATTTTTTACCTGTATTCTTGTAAACGTTTAGGGTCTCCCCATGAAAAGGCTCAATGGTCACCAGTTCATCCTGCCCATCTCCATCCAGGTCAATAAAGGTCATTTCACTTACCTCTCTATTAAACACCGGCTGAAGAATCCAATCATCCCCTGGTCTTTTTTCCAGGAAAAAAATCCCTTGTTCCCCTGAGATACATATGGTTTCAATGCCATTGATCCGGGTCTTTGTCATGCCATGGTTCCTGGTAACGGTCTTATCTATAACCCGGGATTCCCATATTGCTCCAGGAGTATCGTCAAGTTCTATTAAATGTAATTCCCCTGGATTTGACCAATCCTTAGGATTCTCCTTGTATGTGCTAACCGTAGCGGCAAAAAGAAAATTTTTACCATCCCGGTGAAGGATCTCACAACGATGTGCAAAGGGTAAATGTAATGCCCGAACTGTTTCCCAGTCCCCATTGATCCTCCTATGCCTGAAAAGTCCCGCTTCCCCACCAATAAAAGGAGGGAACAATCCCATAATGGTGACAAACAAATCAGGGCTGCCCGGTATGGGGATAAAACTCATCAGACCACCGGGAGAACCTGAAACATGGCTGGTGCCTCCGGTTGTCATATCGTAGAGGTATACTTCCGGTTTTGTTTCCGATCCGGCGCCAATATAGTACTTCGAACCAACCCTGAAGGCATTAGCTGTATAAACTGACTCAATCCCAAGTATTGCCTGTTTATTATTCATCTCTTT
>CAZXOJ010000257.1:0-6277 GCA_964642325.1 uncultured Bacteroides sp.
TCGATCATCTGCTCAAAATCTAGATAGGTTGGACAACTGACACCCATATATTTCAATGCATACTCAAGCCTCCCTGGATTTATGTCACTAAGTCCCACAAATTCAAGGATATCACCATATTGTTCCACTAATCGTTTACCCCAGAATGAGGTTCCCCTGACCCCGGTGCCAACCAGTACAACTTTCAACTTCTTGTCTTTCAGTCCCCAATTAATAGTAGGAACAGCAAATGCACTTCCTGCAGCCAGGAGACTGATCTGGGTTAAAAATGCTCTTCTTGTTGTTGAATTCATGATTTTGAATATTTTTTAAGGTGTGTTTATTGACAATCGATTTTATTCCTGATCATTTGCTGCCTCTTCAGCTCCCCATTCCGTATTTGCAAGTTCCCAGATATTCAGAAAGCCGATCTTGATGATGTTTACCATTTTATCCCAGTTCACAAGGCTGGTGTGATCGTCTGGTTGGTGGTATTCGGGTGGGAAACCGGCCATGAAATAAAACACCGGAACATCTTTTTGAGCGAAGGGTGTGTGATCACTGCCTCCACTGGGACGTGCAGAAGGACTGTAGCTAATATCAAGCCCGAGGTCGTATTTATCGTTATGCTTATTCGTCAATTCCTCCAGTACAGTATACTTTTTTGTATAAACCATGCTGCACTTCACACCCTGGCTGTCATCCCTGTTGTCTCGGGAAATCATATCATAGTTCAAGTTAAGAATCATCTTTGCATCATCATACGGATGGTCAGCAAAGTATTTTGATCCAAGAAGCCCCTTTTCCTCACCGGTCCAGGCAGCAAAAACAATGGTCTTTTCCGGTTGCTCCCCGGTAGCCATACAGGCCTTGGCTACGGTCATTACCCCGACTGTACCTGAAGCATTGTCATCAGCCCCGTTCCATATCCAGCCGTCATGTTTGCCAAGATGGTCATAATGCCCTCCGATCACAATAATCTCACTGGTATCTTTTCCGGGGAGCACGCCAATCACATTCCTGACCTTAATCAATCGTGATTCTACAGAGGTTTTGATCCTTACCCTTTTCCCGGCAAGTTCTTTGGAAGCTGGTTTCAATGAATTCTTAACATCCTCCGCAAATGCTTCCAGATCTATGCCTGTATTTTTCAGTAGTTCATTCAGCACCCTGTCTGATATGGCAACACTGGTCTGGTCCTGGGTCAGTTTTTCTCCTGGGATCTTCATCCGCTTCTCGTAATAGGATGCCCGTGGATCATCACCTTCATAGTTGCGCGAATTGTATCTGAATGGCAGGTTGTCTGCCCAGGCAGTTGTGACGTCTCTACCCGGATCCACTTCGATTATTGCTGCGACACCCAGTTTGGAGAACTTCTCATTTCTTGCACGCATGCGTATCCTATTGCTGCGCCTGTCTAACGGTTTGAAGGCTTTATAGGCTTTCGAGGTCGTATCATTGTGGCCCGGGTAACGGGACAGTATGAGGATGATTTTTCCCTGTACATCTATTCCCTTAAAGTCATCATACCCCGTTTCCTTATCGCTGAATCCATAACCGGCAAATATGACCGGCATTTCTAAATCTACGGCAACATCTAAGCTGCGGACTGAGAAATCTGTTTTGTAAGCGAAATTGGTGGTTTTGGTTCCAGCATCTGAATTCTCAATCAGAGAAAATTCATGGTCCTCGCCGGTTTTATATTCGATAAGGTTGAAATTTTGAAAGTAGGTACGGTATTGGGTAGGTCTCTTGCCCTCCATTCTCTCAGCCCGGCTAACAGAATTCCATTCCATATCACCAGCAGGTTGCAGTCCATATACCTGGAACATGCTTGCAATATAATCTGCTGCCATGTAAGCACCCGGCCTGCCAGTATGCCTTCCCTCAGTCCAGTCTGAAGCCAGGAATTCAAGCTGTCCCTGCACCGCCTGTTTGGTTATGGCTTCCAGTCCTATATCCTTTGCATCCTGGGAATGTGACGAATTGAAGATGAATAAGGTAGTGGTTATCAGAAATAAGATCCTTACTCTTTGCATAATTTGATCAGTTTTGATTGATATTGAAATTGAGAAAGTTAAAAATATATCAAATCAGGATTAATTAATCCGGGACAAGAGTGAAATAAATCACATATGCCTTATTTAGACAGATTCTTAGGTTGTTTTCAGCAGAATCTCTTTGAGAGGGGAGGGGCAAGGGATTAATCAAACAGGCTGGAATCCCGGATCAATAAAAGGATAGCAGAATGGGGGACGATCACATACCTTTCCTGATTGAACTCAATCTCATAGCCACTTTTTTGAAGGTATACTGCCAGGTCTCCGGATTTGGGCTGAAGGGGGACATATTTAACTTCATCGGCCCGGTCTTTCCAAGGTTCATCAGCTTCCTGAATCGCTGGGATGGGATAGCCAGGACCAACTTTTAATACATAACCCGTATGGATTTTTTCGTTTTCCTGTACGCCGGGAGGCAGATAGAGGCCTGATTTTGTTTTCTCCTGGGGAGATTTCGGTTTGATCAAAACCCGGTCGCCTACCACGATGAACTTTTCCAGATCAGATTCTTCGATGACCAGTTGCATATGCGTATTTTGACGTAAACTTACAAAAGATTTAACTCAAAGACTTTTCGGCAAGGACCATGATCTCATATTCGTCGAGGTCCAGTTGCTTTTTACGCCATGCACCAGCTGTACCACCCCAGATATGAATAATGTTAAATCCAGCACGGTTCAAAAGATGGTGCAGTTCACCCGGTGTGAATCCTTTTTCCCTTAAGGTCATCTCCCTGGTTTTCCCTGATTCTTCCACATTCATCTTTTCGTAGGTGATTAAATGAATTGGATCGAATACGCCATTTTTTATATCCTCAGCGGTATGTTCCCTTGCTTTTTTATATCCGTTGAGCACGGTTAATAAAAAGGTAGCCTCGGGCTTGAGGCAATTGTTAATGTTTCTCAATATGGCCAGATCCCTTTTACATGGGTCATCAGCATCACCAAGTAATCCAATGGATCCTTCACAGAGGCTGATGGCATGGTCGAAGTGCTGGGGAAGCTGAAAATTCGTAGCATCTGCCTGGATCAATTCAACCTTGATATTTTCCTTATCAGCGTTTGCCCTTGCCTGTGACAGCATACCTTCTGACAGATCCAGACCGGTCATGGTGATTCCGTATTTTGCCAGGGGGACGGTATGCCTGCCTGTGCCGCATCCTATATCCAGCACCCAGGCTCCTGGTGTCAGTCCCAGTTCATCGATGATGAATTTAACCTCGAAATCAGTGTTTTTGGTAAAAACATTATCGAGGTAATCAGGTGCATGACCGTCAAAAAAACTTTCCCAGTTACTTTTTTCCATAAGGTTACCTGTTTCAGATAACCTAAAATACAAACATTTCAGGTTGGAATGATTCTAAAATGCAGGAATGGGAGCAGATACTCCCCTGGATTATTTGCCAAACTTGAAAACAAAGTCTACCATGGGTATACCTATGAAAATAACTTTGGCTATCTCACGGTGATTCAAAAATACCAGGTCAAATGAAATACGTTCTCCCATGAATCGCATACCATAGATGAAAATTGCTTCAAATTGGTCACCCGGTATGATGTAATTTTCTGACAGGAATCCCATTCTCTTACCTGCCCTGGTCTGCCCGCTAAGCACGAATACGGGTCTGTCAGCGGCTTCCTTTCCGGCCACTCCGTAGCCAATCCCTGCAGTTAGATTATGGTCTGAAGTACCGTAGGTATACTGTGCGGTTCCAAGGAATATACCCCCGGCCAGGTCCGTGTCAATATCATCATTTCCGCCAAGATTTGCTATGTTAAGATACCTGACCGTGGCTCCGGCGCTGGATCTTTGACCAAATGGAAAACCTGCCTTGGCGGAAAGAAAGAATATAGGTGTTTGTGCACCAAAAGTAGACAGGAATTCAAATCCGCCACCGATGGCAATATTCTTTGTGATACCGTAATGTGCAGCATTAAAAAAGATCCAGATATTCTGGTAGTAGCCTTCACCCTTCCGGAGTGGCTGTGCCGATTGTCCCAGGAAATACCGGTTATAACTGGGGTTTTCGAACCAGTACTGGCCCTTTCGCATTTTATCGCCAGTGAGATCCTCAAGTCGTTCGATATTGATAGTTGGGACCTGGAGGGTTCCGAGGTTCGCAGTTTTCAAGCGGATAATTCCCTGTTCCTGGGAAATGATCTCACCTAAATAAACAGAGCCGTCCGTCATGGTTATACGGACCATCGTTCCCACTTCAGGTACAGAATTAAGATCAATTTGTGCCTGGACAGACTGCTGGGTAAGACATCCGAAAGCCAGGAACAATAATGCAAGGCATAGGGGTCTCATAGTAAAAGATGTTGATTTATAAACTTTTAAACGTTTTTGGAAGTGGGAATGTTACAGGAAGGCTTAGGATATTGCCTGCTCCATATCATGCAATAGGTCATCAGGATCCTCAATGCCCACAGAGAGCCTCAACAGGTTGTCACTGATCCCCTCATTCTTTTTTTCCTGGGGACTTAAATGGCGGTGGGATGTGAGGGCAGGAGAGCATATGATGGTATCCACCCCACCCAGGCTAACGGATGGCTTGATGAGTTTCAGCTTGCGCTGGAATTCAACCGGGTCAATATCCCTGATCTCGAAAGAAAGCATGCCTCCGAAACCGGACATTTGCTGCCGGGCTATTTCATGCTCCGGGTGATTCGCTAATCCCGGGTAATATACATGTTCAATTGAAGGTTGTACAGATAACTTTTCAGCCAGGAAGCCGGCATTGCGGTTTTGCTGTTCTATCCTCAATGCCAGGGTTTTCATGCTTCTTTCGAGCAGGTACACTGTCTGGGCATTCAGGCTACCTCCCAGTCCCCGTGCCATATCCCTGATCTTCAGCATATGTTCCTTTCCCGAGGCAGCTGCTCCGGCACAGATATCTGCATGTCCCCCAAGGTATTTTGTTGCACTATGGATCACCACATCGACACCAAGATGGTGAGGATTCTGGTTAATGGGACTGGCAAATGTATTGTCAATTACCGTGATCAGGTTTTTTGACCTGGCCAGGTCTACCGTGGCTTTGATATCTGTTACCTTGAGCAGTGGATTGGAGGGTGTTTCAATATAGATCAACCGGGTATTTTCCTTAATCAGACCTTCAAATGTGGCAGGCTCATTATCAACTGAGATATCATAAGCTATGCCGAACCTTTCTAATTCTGTTGTAACAAAATGGAAAGTCCCACCATACAACCCAGTCTGGAAAATGGCATGGTCACCCTGCCTCAGGAATGCAAAGAGGACGGAGGTAATGGCTGCCATTCCAGAGCTGAATACCATTCCGGAATCAGCCTGCTCAAGGGCGGCTATTTTTTTACCAAGGGCTTCTGTATTAGGAATATTGAAGTACCTCGGATAGACAGCCTCATCCAGGTCAAGGTATTCGAATGAGGAGGAGGTGTAAATGGGGGAATTTACTCCCCTGGTTTTCTCATCGAATATTGTGCCGGCATGCACACATGTAGTTTTGGGAGAATTCATAGGGCGAATGGTTTAATGTGGATCGAAGATAATTAAATTGGATTGGTTGCTATCAGCCTGACCACGCTTGATTTGCCGGAATGATATTTTCCTTCGAAAATATCCAACACCTGTTCTTCGCATAAATCAATATCCAGGTCAGAGAAGTCAGATAGAATATCATTCTCATGGTAAAGTAACTCTTTGATCGGGGGACCACCGGTTCCGTACTTCAGCTGGTTCTTGTGAAAGCATTCCATAATTAATTTGCCGCCCGGCTTCAGGCATGCTCTCATCTGCTTATGAACCTCTTGCCTTGTTTCAGGAAGCATATGGATATAAATGATGGCAATGAGGTCAAATACCGGGCCTGGACAAGAATATTCTTCCAGGCTGGCCAGCCGGTAATCTAATGGCAGGTCCATTGATGATGCCCATTCCAGTGCCTTATCACGGGCAACAATACTCTGGTCAAAAGCGCTGACTTCCCAACCATTACCAGCAGCATAGATGGCATTCCTTCCTTCACCTTCACCAGGCAGGAGTAGTTTGCCTGGTGCAAAAGAATCCAATACCTCCGCGAAAAATGAATTGGGCTCCATGCCGTATGCAAAACCAGGCTCACTGTACCGCTGGTCCCAGAATTCTTTCATCATTAAATGATTTAAAAGTGATCATACATCCAACGTGGAGCAATTTTCATTGCCAGCGCAAAAAGTCCCCATCTTTTAGATACATAAGCGATTTTCCTTTTTCGC
>CAZXOJ010000258.1:0-6266 GCA_964642325.1 uncultured Bacteroides sp.
TTTGAAATTTATTGGTTAGGGTTTTTAGCTTCGGCAGAGTATGCCTGGAGCAGTAAAAGCCCGGCTACATTAGACCAATATTGGGAGAAATACATCAGGCGGTTTTTTGGTCCCAATACAGACGGGCTTATCCAAGCATTCCACAATTTATCCGAACGGGTTGAGTTCTGGAATTCGGCTTTGATGAAGAAGGGAAATAAACGCAGGCCAGACTATCAACTCATATCCCTTCCGGATTTACAAAACAAACCAGCAGAAGGAAGTTGGGCCGAGCATTTCCAACCTCTGATGGAATCGGCTCAACAGGAGAAATTGAAGAACGCCCAGGCATTGGAAACTATCGAGCGGAATATGGGCAAAGTTACCAGCAATGCTTATAACCTGGAGGTATTCGCTTCAATGGGTCGTTTTATGGAAGCCTATTGCGACTTTGTCATTTCAATAGGGGAAATCGCCGGGTATTGTGATAAAGCAATAGATGCCCGGGAAAAAGGACAAAAGGAAGAAGTGGTTGCCCACCTTAAAAAAATGGTAATAGTTGCTGATTTGGCATGGAATGGATATAAAGGAACTTATGAAGATTTGAAAAAAATATGGGAAGTATCACGGTATCCAAAAGGTGGGAAAGGGTATATGTTGAACCCCCAGACCAATTATCTTGCCGGGAGGACAGCAGACCTTTCGTATTTGATATTAGCTGAGGAACAGTTAGACTTACCTGGTTATGCTAAAAAATTATTACAGGAATCAAGGCAATATTAAACTGACAAATAACAGTATGGATACACAGGTATACCAATTATTCCACTGTGATGACAATTCCCCTGTCACCAAGTTTTCCATCTGCATCGGTTACCTGGAAAGAAAAGGTATAATTGCCTGTAGCTGAAGGACCTTCAAGGAGAATTGAATCCATATATACATCGGCTGGAATATTGCCGTTGGGGAAGCCCGGCAGATCAGTTCCATCCATGAGAACAGAAAAGGAGGAAAGGTCTGATTTGCCTTTACTGGCTTCCCACTTGAATTTCACCAATCCACCCTTGTTGATTGTGGTGTTGCCGGTCATAAAGCTCCCGTTCAAAAGTGTCACCGTGGGATTCTTTTTTTTCTCACATCCGGAGAAAGAAAGTGCAAGCAGTATAAGGACAAGATAGATTTGTTTGTATTTCATAACATTGAGAATAACGTAACCGGCTGCAAAAAAGTATTATTTATGGCTGCAGAATTCCGTCAGCACACCAAAGGTGGATTTCGGATGGAGAAATCCAATTTTCAGTCCCTCGGCCCCCTTGCGCGAGCTTTTATCAATCAGCTGTACACCCCTTGCCTCTGCCTCCTTCAATGCCTGGTCTGTATCATCCATGGCAAAAGCAATGTGATGGATTCCCTGTCCCCGTTTTTCAATAAACTTACCCACAGGTCCATCAGCTTCAGTAGATTCCAGCAGTTCAATCTTTGACTCTCCTACCCTGAAAAATGCGGTTCTCACTTTCTGGTCCTTCACTTCTTCTATCGCATAGCATTCCAGTCCCAGTACCTGCTCATAATAGCTGACCGCCTCCTCCAGGTTACTGACAGCAATACCGATATGTTCAATATGGCTTGGCTTCATGATATCTGTTTTGATTAATTGTTTTGTTCAATAACTGCGCTGTGGAATACCTCCTGAATTTTTGTGCGAATATTCATTTCAACCAGTTTGGGATTATCCTGGTCAGGGTGGATCCTGTTTGAGAGGAATATATAAATGATACCGGACTCCGGATCAGCCCAAGCAATGGTCCCGGTAAATCCCGAATGGCCGAAGCTGGATGCAGAAACACATTGACAGGTAGGACCTTCCTTATTATAATTCATCTCAGGCTTGTCGAATCCCAAACCCCTGCGGTTTCCGTATCTAAGGTTCGGACTGGAGTTATATAGGTCAATAACAGCAGGATCTATGAATTGTTCACCGCCATAACTGCCTTTATTCAGGTACATTTGCATGATCTTCGCCAGGTCATTGGCATTGGAAAAGATACCAGCGTGACAGGCCACACCACCCAGCATGGCAGCACCCGGATCATGAACATATCCCTGCAGGAGCTGTCTTCTGAAGACCAGGTCATTCTCGGTGGGTACTATGCTGGATTTTGAAAATCTTTGTAGTGGCAGATAACCGGTATAATGTGCTCCCAAAGGTTTAAAAAACTGGTCACTGGTATATTCTTCAATGGGAATCCCGGTGATATCCTCGATAATCCTGTGAAAAAGATAATACCCCAGATCGCTATACAGGTATTCCTTTTTACTTAGCAGTTCAGAATTGACAATCCAGCGTAAAATGCTGTCCCGGTATGATTTTTTGATATACAGGTTTTCGGCTACCTGGACTGGAAAGTCATCTGAATATTTCGGGGCATAAACGCTATCCACATAAGTTAAGTTTTTATTCAGGTATATATGATTAGAAAGTTTAAATGGAAACCTGCTTGACAGTTTTCTGCTGATCATGGGCTCATCAGGGTCGAGGGGCTCAATGGTAGAGTAGTAAAAGGGGATAAAGGGTGTCAGCCTGGCCTGGTGGGTTAGTATATCCCTGATTAGCAGATCCCCCTTTTCACAGGTATCCAGGGCAGGCATATATTTTTTGAGGCTGTCGTTCACATCAAATCTACCTTCTTCTGTCAGTTTCATCAGGACAGGCAGGGTTGATGCTATTTTTGTTATCGAGGCTACATCATATAAGTCTGTTTTTTCCACTGAATCCTTCCTGGTATAGGTGTGATGGCCGAATGCCCTATGATAGAAAACCAGTCCGTTACGGGCTGCCAGGATCTGGCAGCCGGGCATAACCTTCTGCTGTATGGCATCCAGGGCAATTGAATCAGCTTTGTATAATAGCCTGGAGTTTATCCCCGCCTCTTCAGCAAATCCGTATCTGAGCCTGTAGTTGCCCCTGGTATCAATACCGGATCCTGACTTGTAAGCTTTGCCGGAACTAACGGGAAGCTTCCCGATTGCCGGGATCCCGCCGAATATCAGCTGGGGACAGATCTGCTGTGCCAGTTCCGAATCCTCATAACACATCAGGAGTCCCTCGAACTTATCCCCGAATGATGAATTGCCCAGGCTGTAAGGATTTGCAAATACACAGGCTACGGTAGGCTTTAACCTGGAAAGCATGTTCAGGAAAAGGACCGAGTTTTCCGTGATGCCATAATTCCTGGATACCCTCATATCCGTATTATGAACCCCGGCAATCACCAGGTTGAAGGAATCAAGCCTGTTCAATAGCCTGATATAGGAATCGGCCGTGGCATCCCGCTGGATATTAAAATGTGTGGCAGGCACATAGAGATCAATATATTCCTGGAAATCGTTTTTAACCGTACTTCCTATGGCAACTGTTGCCAGTTTAAGGGTATCCAGTCGCATTAGCGGGAGGATATCTCCTTTGTTCCGGACCAGTGTCAGGGAGGCCTTGACCAGCCGGGACTGGGTTGTTCGGTACTCATCCCTGTGAAGATCTTCATACAGCCCTTCTGTCTCCTTTGGTCGGATATCGGATAGGCCCACCCAGTATTTTGCAGCCAGTATCTTTTTACAACTTTCTTCGATCCTTTCCCAGGTAATTTCCCCCTGGCGGATTTTCTTCTTGATGGTGCTGATGGATCTGCCGATGTCAGACGGTATCAAAAGCATATCATTCCCGGCTACAAATGCCAGTGCTTCCAGGTCACCCGGATTATGAAATTTATCTACCCCAGCCATGTCCAGGGCATCTGTCACGATAAGCCCTTTAAAACCCATCTCCTCTTTCAGGATGCCGGTGACAATATTCCTCGACAGGGAAGAGGCAAGATTACTTGTGGAATCAAGGGCAGGCAAATGGAGATGGGCAGTCATCACCCCTGCAAGTCCCTCATTTATGGCTTCCCCGAAAGGATATAGCTCGGTGGACCTGAGCCGTTTCTTTCCATGTGGGATCACCGGAAGGGTGTGATGTGAATCAGATTCAGTGTCCCCGTGTCCCGGAAAATGTTTGGCCGTGCACAGGACACCTCCATCCTGCAAACCATGAAAATAGGCTATGCCTTTATGGCTTACATTCTGAACATCTTCCCCAAAAGAACGGCTGTTGATCACAGGATTCTTGGGATTATTATTCACATCCAGTACCGGTGCCAGGTTCATATGCACACCAATGCTTTTCATCTGGGCTGCAATATCCAGTCCCATTTGATATATGATCTTATCATCCTCAATGGCCCCAAGCATCATTTGCCGGGGGTAACTAAGGGCACTGTCGAGCCGCATTCCGAGTCCCCATTCAAAATCCTGGGCTACCATCAAAGGGGTCTTGCTGGTGGCCTGGTAAAGGTTGGTAAGATTCACCTGCCGTACCGGTCCCCCTTGAAAAAAAACCAATCCGCCTATATTATATTTTTTAATGACTTTCAGGATTGAATCCACATGTGCCTGATCCTTATTGGAATATGCCCGGACCATAAACAGCTGTGCGATCCGCTCATCCCTGGAAAGGGACTCATAAACAGAATCAACCCAGGCATTGGTTGAATCCAGGAAAGGGGGATCAATCCTCTTCTTTTGGGAAGCGACAGGTTCAGGTAAAAAATGAAAACTGGAGGTAACCAGTAAACTGGCGAGGATCACCAAAAAATTATAAACCGTCTGCTGAAAACGCATACTTGCTGAAAATCTGAAATCACTCATGGCAAAGATAACTGTCCTTATCATGTTATGTACGCATTTAAACGAAAAAACGTTATAGGATATACTGAAATCGGCGATTTAATTATATTTTCGGCCAATATTATATTCATACAAATTATAATTACCATATCATGAAAAAATCTATTCTCTTTGCATTTTTCTTCGCAGTACTCGCATATTCCAATGTAAGTGCCAATGATGAGGCCAGGCTGATGCGATTCCCAACTATCTATGGGGAGCAGCTAGTCTTTTCTTACGCAGGGGACCTTTATACTGTTGACAGTGAGGGTGGAATGGCCAGAAAGCTTACCAGCCACAATGGTTACGAAGTGTTTCCCCGGTTTTCACCTGATGGGAGCCAGATCGCCTTTACGGGCCAGTATGACGGGAATACTGAAGTTTTTGTCATCCCGGCTGCCGGTGGGAGTCCCAGGCGACTGACTTTCACGGCTACCCTGGGAAGGGATAATGTTTCTGACCGCATGGGTCCTAACAATATTGTAATGGATTGGACACCGGATGGTAAATATGTTACCTACCGTTCCCGCAAACAATCTTTCAATTCCTTCATCGGACAACTCTACAGGGTTTCAGCTGAAGGTGGATTAAGTGAAGAGTTGCCTTTGCCTGCCGGCGGATTTTGCAACTATTCTCCTGATGGAAGTAAACTTGCCTATAACAGGATCTTCCGCGAGTTCCGGACCTGGAAATACTACCGTGGCGGGATGGCAGATGAGATATGGATCCATGATCTAAATGCACGAACCACAGAAAAAATTACGGACAACAAGGAACAGGACATCATCCCGATGTGGGCCGGTGAGGAGATATTTTTCCTTTCGGACCGGGACCGGACCATGAATGTCTTTGTTTATAATACATCGACCAGGCAAACCAGCAAGGTTACTGATTTCACAGAATACGATGTAAAGTTCCCATCCCTGGGAAATGAGCATATCGTATTTGAGAATGCTGGCTTTATCTACAAACTGGACGTAAATACAAAAGAATATAAAAAGGTTCCCATTCAGATAGCTAATGACAACACCTACAGCCGTACTGAACTAAAGGATGCCAGTAGTGATATTCAAAGTGGAGACCTCTCTCCCAATGGAGAACGGGTTATTTTCAGTGCACGCGGGGAATTGTTTTCCCTGCCGGCCAAACACGGGATCACCAGGAACCTGACTTTGACAGCTGGCGCCCATGAAAGGGTTGTCAGCTGGTCCCCCGATGGCAAAAATATAGCTTACTTTTCCGATGTGTCAGGAGAATATGAATTGTACATCATAAAGCAGGATGGGACTGAAAAATCTGTGCAGTTAACCAGTGGGACCAATAGCTATCTATATGAACTGGAGTGGTCACCCGACAGTAAAAAAATCCTTTTCAGTGACCGGAAATTCCGTTTGCAATATGTGGATGTGGATTCAAAAAAAGTCACCCTGGTGAAAAAATCCATCGATACGGAGCTGAATGACTTTGACTGGTCCCCCGACAGTAAATGGATTGCCTATATCGATAATGATAAAAACCAGTTCGGC
>CAZXOJ010000259.1:0-6247 GCA_964642325.1 uncultured Bacteroides sp.
AAATTTCATCATAATGAAGAGATACCTCATTATATTTATATTGGGATTACTATCCTTCGCTGCTCTCCTGGGACAGTCGGCCACGATCACTTCACCTTCTCCTCTCAACGAGGCGGAACTTGATTTCCAATCCATCACCATCGTCCTGACAGATGAAACTTTTGCCGACGGTTCCTTGAACAGGGGCAACTTCAGGCTTATCAATGAACCGGAGGGTCTGACAGTAAATGCAGTTGTCCTTCTGAGTTCCACACAGGCAGTGATAGATCTTGCCTTTAATGGAACTGATTTTGATACGGATATTGCAAATTTTTCCCTCACTATTGATGATTCTGAACTGACCCAGACATCTTCAGGTGTCCTTTCGGCGAATAATCTCACCATCGATGCATTTGATGAAGGTGTGACAATCAGTCCTGATGCACCACTTGAAGAGCGAACACTGGATGTTCGTTACCTCAATATCACCCTTACCGATGAGGAATTTACAACCACAGGTACTGTTGCGAATAACAATTTTGATCTGAATCATGAACCCGGGGGACTCGTCATCGAATCTGTCACTATTACTGATGCCACCCATGCTGTAATGCAACTGGCATTTCCCCCTGGGAACGATTTTGACTCGCACATAACCAATTTCAATATTGACGTATCCGGTGCCATACTTAACAGCACCGGATCAGGTGATGAGCTGAGATCAAATAACCTTACCATTGCTGCCAACGATGAGACACCACAGGCTTTGCTTACAGTCGACTCCACGGCGCTTGAGGAGCGATGGCTGGATGTAAGGACGCTTACCATCAACCTGGTGGATGAGTTTTTTGATAATTTTACTCGCCTCGACGATCGCGATTTTGATCTTCGTGATGAACCCCCGGGACTTAGAATAGAGGATGTCAACCCAATCTCTGAAACAAGTGTTGAAATTTTACTCCGGTTTGACCAGAGAGATTTTGATATTGACTATCCTAACCTTAGGGTCAGGATAGAAGAAGATGTGCTGGTGCAGTCTGGCTCCAGGCTGGAAACCAATCGGATAACTGCCATTGCAAACATCGAGGCTGCCACCCTCGAGCCAGACCAGCCATTGAGGGAGGATATCCTTGACGGGCGTATATTAACCGTCAGACTGGTCAATGAGGAATTTGATGACCCGCCTGCCCTGCGTCGCAGGAATTTTGCTTTAATTAACGCACCCGGTGGACTATCCATCAGCAGTGTTACATCAAGAACAACTACTTCGGTACAACTGATCCTTCGGTTTGACGACAGGGATTTTGATTCTGATATCGATGATTTCGCCGTACGTATCAACAGGGATCAATTGCGGTATACCTCAGAAGAAGATCTTATTACCGGTCCCATTACCATCCAGGCCATAGGCGACGGACCCGTTGGCAGCCTTAGCGCTGATTCGGTGTTAACGGAGCTGCGGCTGGATGCCAGGGAGCTGACCATTGATCTTATACAGGAGGAATTTGAAGGGGCTGCCGCACTCAATGAATCCCATTTTAGTTTTGAGAATGGCCCCACGGGACTAACCATAGAATCAGTTACCAGGATTTCCACGGTATCGGCAAGGGTCCTGCTACAGTTTGATGATACTGACTTTGATGACAATATCCCAGATTTTCATGTGTTGATTGACCATACTGTCCTTGTCACTTCAACCCAGGACCTGGCTACCAACGCACTCAATATACTTGCCAGCCTGGAACCGGAGATAAGCAGCGTCGAGATCCCGAATGATACCATGAACATTGGCGATGAGGTGGCAGTGATCATAAGGGTGGATAGTGACCGGGGTAATCCATATACATTGTACGGAGGGGAGATTGGGGGCTATCCCCTGGTGAGCCTGGTCAGGATGAATGAAACTACATATACATCAGGTTTTACCATCACAGAAGGGGGGAATGATTATGCAGCGCATGTAAACATTCCCGTAAGCGGTTTGCAATTAAGCAACGGTTCGCTAACCGGAGGAGCTTATGATCAACCCATCATCCAGGATAATGACCTGCTGGATGCCAACAGGCCTGTTATCCATGGTATAACGGCCCAGTCATCTGGTGCGATGAGCATAGGATCTGACATCTTGTTAAGAATTAATGCTGACCAGGCAGGATATATATTCACACCATCATCTCACGTAAATAATGTACCATTATCCGCTTCAAACATCCAGGTCATATCCCTGGGGGCGGGGGATTATGATCTGATCTATACGGTGGGAGAGGGGGATGATGATGTGAGTGAGGGTGAGCTGGAACTGGAACTTATTGCCGGAGATATTGCCGGCAATTCCAGTTCTCCTTATACCTCCTTGATTACCAATGATCTGAGCATTGACGCCTCCTCGCCGGTGATAACCCGTGCATATATAAGTTCAACAGATACAATTATACAGGTCGGAGAGACTTTGGATATAATGGTGGAAGCTGATCTGTCCGGATACAGGGTCAGCGAAAATACCAGGATAAACGATGTTCCTGTTGGTCCAAACCTGGTTTTCAATGATCTTGGAAATGGACTATACAGTTTTTCTTATACAGTAAGTGAAACTGACGGTACTGTCTCCAGGGGGAATCTGGCAGTCAATATTGTCCTGCAGGATGAAGCACCTTTTGAGAATACCAATCCGGCATTTACAACCCTTGATCCCAATAATATAACCATTCTGACCGAAAGGCCATCCGCGAGCGTAAGTGGATCAGCGGAGATCTGTATAGGGGGATCTGCAACAGTTACCATTACCCTCGGGGGTATGGCACCATGGGAGTTTGATATTTTTGATGGCACCTCCACCTTTACCGTCAGCAATATAGCTGATCCGGTATACCAATTCATGGCTCAACCGGAGATCACTATCAACTATACAGTTCCCCGTATAATTGATGGTACGGGCAGAAGTACTGAAGGATTCGGGAATGCCCTGATCATTGTTCACCCCCTTCCCGATGTTGAGATACTAAACCTGCTGGAGATTTATGATATTGAGGAAAGTCCCGTAATACTTGATTACTCCCCGGCTGGTGGCAACTTTACCGGAGCTGGCATAACCAATCCTCCGTGGACATTCATACCCTCATTGGCAGGTACACAGGATTCACCACATGAAATTATCTACAGCTATACTGATGCTAATACCTGTAGCAGCTCAGATACCGTCATTGTGCAAGTGGTAGAAGCCGGCGGTTATATAAGCTTTGAAAGATCGGTCGCATGTTTTAATGATTCGGAATTTCTCATCACCGGACATAATGACGGAAATACCATCGGGACAATTTCGGTGCAACCAACACCACCGGAGGGAGCCTTCTCAGATCTCGGCAACAACAGGGCAGTCATCAGGCCGGCATTGTATGATTTGAGTGAAAATCTTGATGTACAGGTCAGCTATACCTTCAGAGATACACTTGATGATGAATATACCCTGCTGAGAATACTGACCATAGAAAAACTGGAGGATGTCCGGATAGATGCCATACCAGATATCTACTTCTGCCAGAACGATGCACCTATTAATCTTACAGGGATCCCTGAAACAGGTGTCTTTTCAGGTCCGGGTATTGTCTGGAATGCGCTTCTGGGCTACCAGTTTGATCCATCCTTTGCGGGACTGGATACAAATATAATACAGTATATATATACATCAGGAAACCACTGCAGCGTCGGCGATTCTGCCCTGCTGATCGTATATGATACACCCAATGCAGAATTCTCTACCATTGAGAGTTGTATACCTGGTGATGGGGGACTGGTACAATTTGTGAACAGATCAGATACGGGTCTAAGTGAGGATGAATTGTGGAGCTGGGAATTCGGTGATATTTTCAGCGGAGAAGATAATTACAGTAATTTAAAAAGTCCTTCTCACTTTTATGATAAGCCGGGTACATGGACCATCAGGCTGGATGTAGATTCAGACAATGGTTGTAGTGATTTCATGCAGAAAACCATGGCCATACACCTAAAACCGACAGCTGATTTTTCTTGGAACAGCAATTGCCTGACTGATGATCCCACAGTTTTTGAGGGTCAGGAAACGGTGGATTATCCGGATATTATATCTACCCAGATGTGGACAATTTATAGAGGGAATACAGAGATCTTCAGGTCAGATACGAATCAGCCCTCATATCATTTCCAGTCCCAGGGATCCTTCAGGATTGCTTACAGCATAGTAACCAACAACGGATGTACTGATACAACGGAAAAGATACTTACCCTCAGTCACACGTATATATTATCCGAAGCTCCGTATTTTGAAGATTTTGAGATTGCCCAGGTACATGGATGGTCTTCGATGGCTTCAGATCCATCGCATAACAGCTGGACGTACGGAGAGGTGAATCCGGACGGATTTCCGGAAACGGCGTCTTCAGGGAGCCGGGCCTGGTACACAGACCTGCCAACACCCAGGGAAGTTGAAAAATCCTGGGTTCAGTCCCCCTGTTTCAACTTCATAGGCTTCCAACGACCAATGGTATCTCTTGATATCAAACGTTCCCTGTCACGTAACCAGGATGGTGCTGCCTTGCAATATACAACGGATAACGGCAAAAACTGGCTCGACGCTGGAGCTGTGGATGATGGTGGATTGAACTGGTATAATTCAGATAATATATTGAATGGTGACGGAGGTCAGCATACTGGCTGGACGGCTGAATCTGAATCTTCTGAAGATGAGCAATGGTATAATGCAGCTCATGGACTTGACCAGCTGACCTGGCATAAAAAAGTACAGTTCAGGATAGTTTTCAATACAATGGGTGGCGATGCATCAGCCAATGGATTCGCCTTTGATAATTTCACCATTAAGCAGCGGTCCCGTCTATCAGTGTTGGAATACTTTACCAATGCCAATACTCCGGTATGTTATGGAACGGACTCACTGGTACGTGGACTGATGAAAGAGGTTCCTGCAGATGTTGTTGATATACAATATCATGCACAGGGGAGCATCCCTGATAAAATGTATTTTGACAACCCGGTTATCGCCAACAACCGGGGTACCGTCTATGGCGTTTCAGGCCCGCCCATGGCCGTACTGGATGGTGGGCATGAGGAATGGCCTGGATATCCTCAAACCTATGATTTCAATGCAAGGCCTCCCAGGGCAGCGGATATTAAACTGAGATCGCTGTCAGAGCCAGATTTTAAATTAACTATTACAGCTGATTATACTCCCTACCTTGAATTATCGGCAGATCTTGAAGCTTTACAAAGCCTGGCACAGGCAGAAAGGATACTGTATGTTATTGTTATGGAAAAACGAATTGCAGATCCTGAGTATACAGGAACCAATGGCAGTACCAGTTTCTACAACGTAGCACGAGAAATGGTTCCCGATGCCGCTGGAACCGTGTTTAATCAATCCTGGACAAAAGGCCAGGTCGAGAGCATACACCTGACCTGTGAAGAAACATTCTTTCCAATGGTCAAGGATAGCCTCACCCTTGTGGTTTACCTCCAGGACGAGGTCACCGGTGAGATCCTCCAGGCAGCAACCATCCCTGAATACAGTTCGGTATCTACACCTGACCTGCTGGAACCAACATCTCGGGTATTGGTTTATCCAAATCCGGCAGGGGAGCTGGTGAATTTATATTTTGAGGATATTCCCGGGGAAGAGATGCAGTTCAACCTATATGACCTATCCGGTAAAATAGTGCGTACTGATGTCATTGATCCCTGGCAGCAACTCTATACAAGGAGCCTTGGTGGACTTGAACGGGGACTCTACATCGTGGAGGTCAGGAGCAGGAAAAACAAACGTGTTATTCACCGGGACAAGTTGCTCCACTACTAACAGTATTACATTCTAAATTACTTCTAAATAAGTGTTTTTCAGGATATAACGCTTGCATCATATCGAAATATTCATATATTTAAAGATATTTAAATCTTAAAATCTTTTATTATGAAAACTGCGAACAAAACACTTCTCATTCTTTTAATCCTTGCCCTTACTTTTTCTGCGCAGGCCCAATACATGGGTGCCAGAGTGGAATATGTAAAAGTCAAGCCAGGTCAGTGGAGCAACTACCGGGAACTCGAAAAAATGGCCCTGAAAGTACACCAGGCCAGGGTAGAAAAAGGAATCATCGTCCAGTGGCACATGTACAGGAAAATGTATTCTGGAGCCGATGATCCTTACGATTTCATGCTGGTTCACTTCTATGATGATTATATGAAAACCAACAGTTCTTTCCCCATGAAAATAGTTGAAGAGCTT
>CAZXOJ010000260.1:0-6241 GCA_964642325.1 uncultured Bacteroides sp.
TTAGTTTTTTTGTTTCAACAAATATTGTGCAAAAATATACTATTTTGGGTTGCGGACGGGACAATTAATGCTGTTTTTTTGTGATATGTATTTACAAGCTTCGGAATTGATCCTGAATAGGGATGGTAGTATCTTCCATCTGAAGTTGTTTCCGGGAGATATTGCAGATACAATTATCCTTGTGGGGGACCCAAACAGGGTAGAAATGGTGTCTGCTTTTTTTGACTCCATAGAGATCCGTAAGTCGAACAGGGAATTTGTGACCCATACGGGCAGCCTCCAAGGGAAGAGGATCACCGCTCTCTCAACGGGAATTGGAACCGACAATGTAGATATCGTTCTTAATGAACTGGATGCACTCGCCAATATTGACCTGGATAAGCGCCATCTGAATAAAAGCCACAGGACCCTGCGGCTGGTGAGGATAGGGACCACCGGGGGGCTCCAGAAAGATATTCCATTAAATAGTTTTATCCTCAGCAGGTATGCAGCAGGTTTTGACAGCGTACTGAACTTCTACGCGGACAGGAATAAGGTTGCTGACCAGGCCATGGAAAAGGCGTTTATGGAACATACAGATTGGCCCCCCCTCCTTCCAGACCCCTATTTTGTCCGTTCATCTGACGATCTGTTCAACTTGTTCCCGCCCGAGACCCACAGCGGCATTACCATTTCAGCACCCGGCTTTTACGGTCCCCAGGGCAGAAAGATACGTCTTCAACCTTTAGACTCCCAACTGAATGACAAACTGGAAAGCTTTCGGTACCAGGGACTACGAATCACCAATTATGAGATGGAAAGTTCTGCTTTATTCGGACTGGCAAAGCTTCTCGGACACCATGCAGTGACTTTGTGTGCCATGATTGCAAACCGCTCTTCCCTTGAATTCACAGAAGATTATAAAGGGATTGTGAATAAATTAATTATATTCACCCTCAAACATCTATGCTCCAATGGCTGAAATGATTATGACCAGGGAGGAAATACAGGCATTGCTCCAATTGCTGGATGATCCCAATGTTGAGGTGAACCAGACGGTTACCACCCGGATTCTCGAACAGGGACCTGCAATATTACCCGATCTTGAAGCTGCCTGGGAAGGTTCGATGGACCCCATGCACCAGGACAGGATCATCAACCTTATACAGGAAATCCAGACCCAGTTCAACCACAAACAATTACAAAAATGGGTGCGTACGGAGCAGAATGATCTCCTGAAAGGTGTTTTCCTTATTTCCAGGTACCAGTATCCAGACCTTGAGATGAAGGAACTTGAGATCAGCCTTGACAGGATCATTAAGGATGTCTGGCTTGAATTAAATAATAACCTGACAGGCCTTGAAAAAGTAAGGATACTAAATCACATCATTTATGATGTTCATGGATTTACCAAGAACACAAAGAACTTTTACAGTCCACAAAACTCCTTCATCAACCATGTACTCGAAACCGGGAAAGGAAATCCCATATCCCTGGCGGTAGTTTATTCCATTATAGCCCAACGGCTTGACCTGCCAATTTTTGGTGTTAACCTACCCAAGAACTTCATCCTTGCCTATAAAGACATGCTGGTTGCCGGCAGCGGTTTTGATGAAGTGTCGGAAGATATTCTATTTTATATCAATCCTTATAACAAGGGAACCGTGCTGGGCAAGAGGGAAATAGAATATTTTCTTAAGCAACAAAAGATTGAACCCCAGGAATCTCATTTCCGGCCCTGCAGTAACCAGGAGATCCTTGTCCGGATCCTGCACAACCTGATTAATGCCTATCATAAATCAGGATACAGAGAAAAAGCAGAACTATTTGAAGGAGTATTAAGGATGATCAGTTCTCCCTGACCAGGATGCTTCAGACTTTAAAATACGACCTGTACCATTCAATGAATTGCTTCACTCCTACTTTAATAGGAGTGTCTGGTGCATAATTGAATTGATTTTCCAGGTCAGAAACGTCCGCCCAGGTTTTTTCTACCTCACCAGGCTGAATCGGTATCATGTTCATAATGGCCTTCTTGTCGACGTATTCTTCAATGGCTGAAATGAAATCCATCAATTTGACCGGATTGCTGTTGCCAATATTATACAGGCGGTAGGGTGCAGAGGATATAGCCGTGTCCATTTTCTCCTCAAGTCCGTCCATTCTCATGGCTGGTGATTCAAGCACTTTTTCAACACCTTTGACAATATCTGTAACATAGGTAAAATCCCGCTCCATTCTGCCCTCATTGTGCACATTAAAAGGTTTGCCTTCCAGGATGGCCTTTACAAAAATGAACAAGGACATATCAGGTCTTCCCCATGGACCGTAAACAGTGAAAAAACGGAGCCCTGTTACAGGAATGCCGAAAAGGTGGCTGTATGAATGTGCCATCAGTTCATTGCTTTTTTTACTTGCAGCATACAAACTTACCGGGTGATCTGCAGGCGAATGAACGGAAAAAGGCATTTCCTTATTCAAACCATAGACACTTGATGAGCTGGCATATACCAGGTGCTCTACGGGATGGTACCTGCAAGCCTCCAATATGTTCAGAAAACCTGTAATGTTACTGCCAATGTAAGCATCAGGGTTGGTAAAACTATAGCGCACTCCGGCCTGGGCAGCCAGGTGCACAACCCTGTCAAATTTTAATTCACTGAAAAGGCTGACCAGATTGTCTTTGTCTTCAAGATCCAGCCGGATGAATTTGTACTGGTCGGAAAGGGTACTGCTAATAAGCTTATTATATGCTATTTTTTCACGGGCAATACCTGTTTCAGCCAGTCGGCCGTATTTCAGATCAACATCATAATAATCGTTGATGTTATCCAGGCCAACAATTTCGTAGTTAGACCCAAACAGGGACCTGATCAGGTGGAAACCGATAAAACCGGCTGTCCCTGTAACAAGCAAACGTTTCCTTACGGGTTCATTATTTTGCATAATTTACGGCACGAGTTTCCCGGATCACAGTGATCTTGACCTGTCCGGGATATGTCATCTCATCCTGTATTTTTTTAGCAATATCATAGGAAAGGCTTTCAGCATCCTTATCGCTAACTTTTTCACTTCCTACAATAACCCTTAGCTCCCTGCCGGCCTGTATCGCATATGTTTTACTCACGCCAGGATAAGACAATGCCAATGCTTCGAGCTCCTTCAGCCTTTTGATATAGGACTCCACGATCTCTCTGCGAGCTCCGGGACGTGCGCCTGAGATGGCATCACAAACCTGAACAATAGGGGCAAGCAATGTATTCATCTCTACTTCATCATGATGGCTTCCGATGGCATTACTAACTTCTGCTTTTTCCTTATGCCTCTCGGCAAGTTTCATCCCAAGGACTGCATGGGGCAGTTCTGGCTCATCATCAGGTACTTTCCCAATATCATGCAATAATCCAGCCCGCTTTGCCAGCTTGGCATTTAGACCAAGCTCCGAAGCCATGACTGCACATAGGTTGGCCACCTCACGGGAATGCTGAAGCAGGTTCTGTCCATAAGAAGAACGGTATTTCATTTTACCAACAAGCCTGATCAGCTCTGGATGGATCCCATGGATCCCCAGGTCGATCACGGTCCGTTTACCAACTTCTGCAATCTCCTCCTCAATCTGCTTTTGTGTCTTATTCACTACTTCTTCAATCCGTGCCGGATGGATCCTGCCATCAGTAACCAGTTGATGCAGCGCAAGTCTGGCAATTTCCCTTCTCACAGGATCAAAGCCTGAAAGTATGATGGCCTCAGGAGTATCATCCACAATGATCTCAATTCCTGTAGCAGCTTCAAGGGCCCTGATGTTCCTTCCCTCCCTTCCAATAATACGTCCCTTTATCTCGTCATTGTCAATATTGAATACAGTTACGGAATTCTCTATGGCAGTTTCAGTAGCTACACGCTGTATTGTTTTTACCACAATATTCTTGGCATCCCGGTTGGCTGTCAATTTGGCCTCATCAACGATCTCATTAATAGATGACATGGCTTCTGCTTTTGCCTCGTCTTTGAGGGACTCGATCAGCTGGTTTTTAGCTTCATCAGCTGAGAGCTGGGAAATGGTCTCAAGTTGTTCAACCTGCTGTTTATGAGATTTATCGAGTTCTTCCTTTTTCCTTTCAAGGATTTCCATCTGATGGGCCAGGTTATCCCTGATGGCATCAACTTCCTTGTTTTTTCGATGGATCTCTTCGTTCTTTTGAGAAAGAGAACCTTCCCGTTGCTTTAAGGTATTCTCAGCAGCCTGGACACGCTGGTTCTTTTCATTGATCACTTTTTCATGCTCAGACTTTAACTGGAGAAATTTCTCTTTGGCCTGTAGAATTTTATCCTTCTTGATCACCTCTGCCTCTGCCACAGCTTCCTTGACGATATTGATACTTCTCTTGCGTAAAATCATCAGATGTAGAAGGTAAGTGATGATTCCCCCGGCAGCCAGTGATATGAGGGCTATTATAATTAATAATATATTACCGTTCATAGCTTATTTGGTTTGTTCTGGGTTATATATAAAAAAACCCGCATGCTTCTTCAAGATTTAATAAAACCCCTGTATAACATGGGTGGAGCTGCCATTCGATTTCGGTTTTCCACTGCCCCCCGATAAATCGGGGAGTCCTCCGAAGAGGCTGAGGCCTGACCTAGATCAATTGAGCTTTTGCCCCAAAATGATTAATGTTGAGTTCCATAAATAGTTGAAGAAACAATGCGGGCTAAATTCTTCTATGTTAAAGAACGTATATTACTCTCTGTCCAAAACAGCTCCTAATTCCTCATTCAAATCCCTGATCTTTTGCTGTATCTCTGAATCTCCTTTAATCCCTTCTCCATCAATTACTTTTATCATAAATTGCAGGGCAGCCATTGCCAGAAAATCCTGAGTATCCTTATCTGCGTATTTCTGTTTGTATTGTAATACTTTTTCATTAATTGTCCTGGCTGCTTTCCTGATCTTCTCTTCATCATCCCGGTCTATCTTTAAAGGATAATACCGGTCTGCAATATTTATTCGAATTGACAGTTTTTCATCCATCCTGCACAGATCACCTATTCAAAAGAGCAATACATTTATCAATCTCCCGCACCATCCTGTTCACTTTTAATTTTGCATCATGCACATCGTTACTTGATGCAATCAGCGCTTTTGAAATTTTTAACTTATTATATTTTTCCTCGAGATCGATTAGCCTGTTATCATCGAGCTTCAGTCTCTCTTCAAGTTCATTACTTTTCTTCTTCAGTTGCTCGTTTTCTGTTCTTTCTTTCTGGTAAAGCCCCACCACTTGCCGGATACGTGTCTGTAATTGATCAAAAGTATCCGAATGTGAAGCACTCATGTTAATAAATTCTTACTACAAATATAAGATTGTTACAGAAAATTTAAAATATTTAGCCTTCGAAATTACGAACACCAGTCCCTCGTTGATAAAAGGCAGTGAACTGTTGATTAAGATTGAACCATGAACTTCCGTTATCCTTTATTAATATTAACCCTATTCTTCCTGGCAGGATCTGTCAGGTCCCAGGACCTATTCCGAAAGGATTATTTCATGGCTCCCATTAACATTCCGATGTTTCTCTCAGGCAGCTTTGGTGAACTGAGATCGAATCATTTTCATTCTGGCATAGATATAAAAACCCAGGGGGTAACGGGACATAGGATTTTTGCTTCAGCGGATGGCTACGTTTCAAGAATAAAAGTTGAAGCAGCTGGATATGGAAATACGTTATATATCACCCATCCGGATGGATACACAACAGTTTATGCCCATCTTGACAGGTTCAGGGAGGACATTGCTGATTATGTGAGGGAACTTCAGTATAAACAGGAGAAACATGCCCTGAATATCTATCCTGAAAAGGAGAAATGGAAGGTGGAAAAAGGGGAGTTTATTGCCCTATCAGGCTCATCAGGGTACTCTTTCGGCCCGCATTTACATTTCGAGATCAGAAATGCCGCCAACCAGGCTCCCATGAATGTACTTTTATTCGGATTTGATATAGAAGATGATGTTGCACCCAGGGTGAGGTCTGTTTACCTGTACCCTGTAGGGAGAAATGGCCATGTAAATGGTGCCGGTGTAAAACAACGATTTCCTGTGAAAACTGACAGCGCAGGATACATACTGAAAGACATGCAGGAGCTTATGGCAAATGGAAGTATAGGTTTTGGGATTGAAGCATTCGATTACCTCAATGGTGCTCGTAATCGCTGCGGGGTTTACAGCATAATGATGCTCATAGACGGAGAAATGAAATATCA
>CAZXOJ010000261.1:0-6230 GCA_964642325.1 uncultured Bacteroides sp.
ATCAGAATGAAGGTCCATTTGAGGGTGAAATCGAACTTCATGCCGGCAGTTTCAATACTGAAAAAGAGCATTCCCCGGACAGGGTTTCAAAAGAAATTTCACTGGCCGGATCTGAACAAACCTTTGAATTGGAGTATCATATGGGCGACGAGGTGCAACACTGGAGTGAATTTTCACCGGTCCTTTACCGGCTTGATGTAAAATTGAAAAATTCTACCGATGATCTACTGGATCAGCAGGCTGAAAATTTCGGAATGCGGGAGTTTACCACCAGGGGAACACGGTTCCAGGTGAACGGACATCCCGTTTTTCTACGTGGAACCCTCGAGTGCTGTATCTTTCCGCTGACGGGATATCCGCCGACAGATAAAGCCTCCTGGGAACATATACTGAAACGTTGCAAAGACCATGGATTGAATCACCTGCGATTCCATTCCTGGTGCCCCCCGGAAGCAGCATTTGAGGCCGCAGACAAATTGGGGATTTATTTCCAGGTGGAATGCAGTTCATGGGCAAACCAGGGAACCACTATTGGAGATGGAAATCCCATTGACGATTATATCTATGCGGAAGGCGACAGGATACTCCAGGCATATGGGAATCACCCCAGCCTTTGCATGATGGCTTATGGAAATGAGCCAGGAGGTAGTAATCAAAACCAGTATTTCGGTAACTTATTAAATTACTGGAAATCCAAAGACAACAGGAGGGTATATACAGCTGGTGCAGGTTGGCCTGTGTTGCCTGAGAACGAATACCAGAACAGTCCCGAACCACGTATCCAGCAATGGGGTGAAGGTTTGGCAAGCAGTATCAATGCTGATCCGCCGCAAACCACATCCGATTACCGGGATATTATATCCCAGTATGATGTACCGCTTGTTTCACACGAGATCGGTCAGTGGTGTGTGTATCCTGATTTCAAGGAAATAGAGAAGTATACCGGTGTCCTCAAAGCGACAAATTTCGAAATATTTAAGGAAACACTTGAGGATAATCATATGGGTGACCAGGCAGGGGATTTCCTGATGGCTTCAGGTAAGTTACAGGCCATGTGTTACAAGCAGGAGATTGAGGCAGCATTGAGGACCCCCGGTTTTGCCGGTTTCCAGTTGCTGCAGCTTCATGATTTCCCCGGACAGGGAACCGCATTGGTGGGAGTTCTCGATCCTTTCTTTAATTCAAAGGGGTACATTACCCCTGCCGAGTTCAACAGGTTTTGCGGCCAGACCGTCCCGCTTGCTCGAATGGATAAGAGGGTATTCACCAACGATGAAACCTTCCATGCCAGGATTGAAATGGCACATTTTGGTGAGCGTCCATTATCTGACCTGGACCTGGATTGTCGAATATTAAGTGAGAGTGGAGAAATCCTTTACCAGGAAGTGCTGGCAATAGCTAAAATACCTGTTGATAATGCCCTGCCTGTCGGATCCATTGATTTTGATTTACAGAATATTACTGTTGCACAAAAACTAACCCTGGAAGTTGGTGCTGAAGGCAAAGGTATTTCAAACAGCTGGGATTTCTGGGTCTATCCTTCTGATATTCAGCCTGACCAGGGAGAGGTACATATCACAGACCGGCTGGACCTGAAAGCTATGAATATCCTGGAAAATGGGGGATCTGTTTTGCTGCTTGGTCATGGAAAGGTCAGCGTAGACAAAGGAGCCAGGGTTGAAATCGGTTTTTCCAGTATTTTCTGGAATACGGCCTGGACACGGGGCCAGGCACCACACACCCTTGGCATACTATGCCAACCGGAACACCCGGTTTTCAGAGAATTCCCCACGGAATACCACAGTAACTGGCAATGGTGGGATCCGGTATCTCATTCTCAGGTTATGATCCTTGATGACTTTCCTCCATCACTGAGACCTTTGATCCAACCCATTGATACATGGTTTGAAAACAGGAGGCTTGCCCTCGCATTTGAGGCCACAACCGGGAAGGGAAAATTGTTGGTGTGTAGCATCGATCTCCATAAAAGTATAGCTGAGAGGCCAGTTTCCAGGCAACTCCTGCATAGTATTCTGCAATATATGAATAGCCCTGCATTTAATCCGAAGATACAGTTGGAACCGGATCAGATCACAGATATTCTACTGCACGAAAACTAGCAGCGTATTAGAACAAATTTTTCGAGCAATTTTCAATAAAATATTTATTCTGTGGATAAATTTCATTTAATTGACAAGGAGATTGATTTAGTAAATTCACCTGTCTTGTTCAATAAGCCCATAACGGCTAAAGATTTGAAAACCGATTGGGACATATACAATTGTTCATGGACCATAAAAAGCGGCTGGCTGGATGGCAGAAATTCAAATGAATCAGCAGGTATGGCTATGTTGAAGCAAAACTTTCCAGGAAATATTCTACTTCAATTTGAAGGACGTACTGTGTACCCTTCAACCCATGATATTGATTTTATGTGGAATGGTGAATGGTGTGACAAACTGAACAGCTGCGGCGTTGGATACATAGGAGGACTCAGCGGCTGGTGGTCCGGAAGGACGGGAATTGAAAAGTCACCGGGATATAAGCTGAGAGCAACCACAAAGAATTTTATGCTTGAACCGGGCAGGATATATAAAGTGCAGGCAGGAAGCATCAATGGCCATTGCTTTATATTTATTGACGGCAAAGAAATTATCGAAGTAAATGACCCGGAACCTATCGATAATACGAAATATGGAAAAATTGCTTTTACAGCATGGAGAAGCCATGTTCAGATCAGAAATATTGTGATTAGAAATATTGTCTGGAAATCTGTTGAAATGGGTTACAAACCTGAGTTCTGAAATGAGAAACCATTACATTGCTTTATTTAGGTGAAATAACCAGTTCATCGCCTTCGTCCAGTTTTAGCAATGTTTCGAAACGGACTTTGGATACATTGCCTTCCTGCTCAAATTCAAATGAGACTTCATCCGGACCTACGGTCATCTTTCTTATGGACGAAAAACTGCCCACACGGGTAAAATGAAGCTCTTGCAGATCCAGGTATCCATGCTCCACTTTCAGGGCGATCACATTGTCCTCAGATCTCAGGTTCCCCCAACCACTCTGTGTACAAACAAAGCTGGTGAAATCGTCACCAACTCTTGAATCTATTTTCATTTTCCTGTCAACGGCATCGTAGGTAATCCCAGTAAGACCCTGTATCAAGCCATAGCTGCTCATGGCCCGTGCATACCAGTGCCCGCACTCGATTTCGTTAAAAGGATTTCTTATCCTGCCATCATACCTTTGCCTGGCTGCCCGGACAATCTCCAGTCCTTTTTCAACTTCTCCTGCTATCATCAGATGTGATGCCACCTGGTATTCTATCCCTGTCCACACTTCATTGCTGTATACAAAGGGCAGTGAAGGCTCATCACCCTTCGGCCAGGAGCATAACAGAAGCCCGCCTTCATATCCATTGGCATATCCGGGCCTTTGAGGATTCACATGATCGAACAGATCCGTCTTGAAATTATACTTGTGCACGGATAGGAGGTGGCTTTTGACTTTCTCCTCATCAAGAAAATTATCGACAAAAGACATCTCACCGATCCAGTTGCCAAGCACCCCGTCAGAAATACATCCGTTCCCATACTGGTATTTCGGTCCCTCTTCCTTCAAAAGCGCCAAAGCCTCAGGTGAATACCATCCCCCCATGCTTTCAATATCAACCTTGGTAGGGTCTGGTGATTTCAAACCCTGCCATTTTACTTCCTGTATATAATATTCCCCATTGTATAAGTTGTTTTCCATATAGGATATTCCTTTCTTAAAGATCTCCCGGTATTCCGAGACATCCAGGTCTGCCGCCTCACCCATATTGATGAATGCTGACAGGGCGCCGAGATAGAAACTCGTACACATACCATCCGGTCCCCAGAACTCTATATCATAGGTATTGTGATGGGGTTCTTCCAATACGCCCTTCCTGTCGGGATCCCATGTATTGATACAATAATCGAGACTGTTTTTAACAGCCGGCAACAACTCTTTCATCCATTCCGTATCGCCTGATATTCTCCATTCCCTGTTCATCTTCATAATACCCCCTAGCTGTCCGTCCGATGCGGCATGAAATCCGTGTCCCACTTCCCGTATCGGCAGGAGTGATCGGAAAGTCTGGTGGCCCTCAACACTCTGGCTTACGGTAAATTCTGTTTCCCGGAGTGTTCTTTCCAGGTCTGGGAAGAGGTTTGGTATGGCCTGTGCATAATTCCATACATGGGTACAGGAACCTGCACAACAACCACTGTTGTCATGGCATCCTTCCCAAGCCCAGAGATTGCCGTCCTTCTGGCGCAGAACAGTTGGAGATTTCAGTATGGTAAGGTTGGCTGCAACGGCTTCCAGTACTTCATCCGGCAGGCTGGAGGTATAGAAGGCATCCGAGAAAAGCTGGGAGGCTGATCTTAATTCCTCATAACCCGATGTCCATTTTTTTACCAGTTCATTGATGTCCTTGAAACGGCCGGCATACCAGGGTTCGTAAAAGAGGTCGGTGGTGCCCGGGGGACAACAACCCGTGGATGGATCACATGCTGTTTGTGCTGCCTGTTTGAGTTCTTCGTCGCTGGGTGCTGGACCAGTACGCAAATTGGAATGAGGTACAAACCATGCCATCTGAAGCCGGACCGTTTCTTCTTCTCCTGGTTCAAGGTCCAGCGGAACATAGAGAGAGGCTCCCGATGATCCCACTTTTGCAGAATCTTCCTCAAAGGTGAATTCGCTCAGGTCTTTCCAGATCATTGTTCTTGCATCAAACCATCCTCCCCTGAACCAGGAAAGATCCGTGACGGTATTTTTATGATCGGTAAATATGGCGAAATCACCCTTGTACTGAGGCTTATCGGGCTGGCATGATTGTTCCAGCAGGAATCCGTTCCTGATCCCTGAAATGGAGCCTTCGGTGATATATCTCCGTCCCCATTCACCATCCGTTTCCATACGCATGAAGTTCTCAGCATGGAAGGAAAACACAGCATGTATTTCCTGTTTTGAAGTATTTTTAAAGGTATACTCAAGGGATGCCACAGGTAAGCTTGAGTTATCCGCATCACCTGGTATGAAAGGGCTCCAGCCGGTAAGGCTTACATCCAGGGGGATGTCATCATCCTGGAGCGCAACGGTAGCGAATGGAAAACGGCATTGGAAAGAAGCTTTTTCAAAATGCGGATAACCACTTACACCCCTTCCAATTCCGTTCCCTGAGTTTGCAAGGCCAAATTGTTTCCATCCGGGGACGGGCCCCTCAAGTACTTTAGCCCCATTTTCAATTCCCTTTACGGAGATGGCAGCAAACGTAAAAGGTTCGTTAAAAACATCTGGTTTGTGCCGGACCGACACATGCGAAATGCCTCCTGTCCCCTCCAGGCAAATCATGCCTGTCCCAATGCCACCCATAGGAAAAGCAATCCGGTCCAGGTATTCATTTTCGTAAGTTCCGTTAAAGCTTCTTGTGCCTGCCCCGGGATCAGGGAAATTCCCACAGGAAACCAGTTGCAGGGCAAGAAAGATGACCAGCAATCGAATTAGATTGTTCATTTGGTTTAGTTTATTGGTTGGTATTTAGATTTGCCATTGATTAGTCCCACTACCTAATCCCTAAGGAAAAGGCTCTTGGTTGAAAATTCAGGATCACAGGTAAGATTGACATGCAGTTTTCGCAAACCCGCTTCATCTCCCGGAGTGGGGATATGTGTCAGGTGTACCTCACAATTCCTCAGTTCTTTTAGTTTCTCAACGGCCAATTGCGCTGCCGGGTTCGAGATAGCAGATATGCCGAGGACGATAAGTGTTTCTTCGGTGTCAAGACTGATCATTTTACCTGTCAATACTTCTTTCTTCAGGAAAGTCAGTGAATCAATACTGTTCTTGGGAAGCAGATGCATGTCTTCCGGCAGATTGGCAAGGTGCTTGGTTGCATTCAGGATCAGGCTTGATGCGGCATGCATCAGCGGTGAATTTTTCCCGGTAATGATGGTTCCATCCTTTAGTTCAATGGCTGCTCCGCAAAAAATACCCTCGTTTCCCTTTCCTTCCTCATTTGCCTTCACTGCTGCATCCCTGGAGGGCTTCACTACTCGCCGGTCTTCCACTTTCGCGTTTACCTTTTCCATGATCAACTCAGCTCTTTCCACAGAATCCTTGTCCATCAGTCCCATGGCATACTCCACCGCACACCTGAAATACCTCCTGATAATCTCCTGGTGTGATGCAACCTGTAT
>CAZXOJ010000262.1:0-6219 GCA_964642325.1 uncultured Bacteroides sp.
TGTTCGACAAACTTTCAAAAACACAACCTATGGGACGGATGGGAAAACCCAGAGAAGTAGCCCAGTTGATCGCCTTTCTTTGCTCAGATGTGGCAAGCTTTATTACCGGATCTTTCTATCCCATTGATGGTGGATTTTTACATCTGAATACAGACTAATCTGATATGGATTGGCAATTGGAAAAAACGATGGAAAAGAGAAAGGTGCTATTAATCCAATGTTCTACAGAAAAAACCGCTTGGAAAAGAAGTGGTTTTCAATCTTAATTAGGATGATCATTTATCAATTAAACGGCGTTATTAAGAAAAAAAAAGTAACGAATTATTAAAAATAAAAATGATAAAACTTAAAGTAAATTTCAATTTAGAAAAACAATACAATGTGTTGAGTAAAGTATTCTTTTATGTTGGATGTTTTACTGCAATCTGTTTGTATAATGTTTCTGTTTTTGCGAACTCTTCATCAAATGAAAGACCCAATATCCTCTATATTTTTACTGATGACCAGTCCGTACGGACCCTTGGTTGCTACCCGGGGGCACAACCCTGGGTGAGCACGCCCAACATTGATAAACTGGCTAAAAAGGGTGTCCGTTTCAAGACCTGCTACACAGGTGCCAAGTGTGTTCCTTCAAGAGGAAATGCTTTAACCGGAATGTTACAGCATAATTTTGATAAATCAACCACTTACTGGCCAGTTGAATTCAGAAAGCAGGGCTACTACACCGGAATGATTGGAAAATGGCATTGGAACATTCCACGCCACGATGAAACATGGGATTGGTCTGCCGTCTGGGAACATCACTTGCCTGGCAATGGCAAAAATTATTATTGGGATCAAAGCTTAAGAATGCATGGTGATACTTTGCTGAAGTTGGAAAAGTACAGCACCGATGCCTACACGGATATGACCATAGATTTTATTAAGGAAAGGGCAAAAGACAAAGATCAGCCCTGGTATTTCTGGTTATGCTACGGAGGTGTACACGGACCTTATACTCCGGCTGACAGACATATTGGATCGTATGAGGAAACACCGGAAATTGAGTATCCAAAAGATATTTTTGGTCCACGTCCAGACAAACCAGAACATGGGATTAATCTGGAAACAAACCCCAAAGACCCGCTTACCGGAAAACCAATGAAGAGCGGGAGAACCCTTGATAGCTATGTAAAACAATACAATGAGGCAGTTCGCTCAATTGACGAAGGGGTTGGAAAGATAATGGCTGCAATGGAAGAAACCGGGCAACTTGAAAATACAGTTGTGGTGTTTACCTCTGATCAGGGATATGCTTGGGGGCATCATGGTTATAACCTTAAAATTGCACCCTATGATGCGAACTTACTTGCTCCGCTCATTTTTGTAAAGCCAAATGAGTTTCCTGAAAATCAGATGTGTGATATTCCTGTTAATGGAACCGATATTATTGCAACATTTCATTCAATGTGTGATGTCACTCCGGCAAATAAACTAGACGGTCGTGATTTAACTGAATTGATTGTTAATCCTGAAACTAAATCATGGAATAAAGAACCGATGATACAGATTTACTCGGGTTTTAATTATGGGAATGATATAATTAAAATTGAACTGGAAAAAGCTCATAAAAAAGGGGATTGGTCTGAATTCATCGTTCATAAAACAAAGATTAAGGCGTGGATGATGTTGCAAACAGGCAAGTATAAGTATGTACGCTACATCTACAAAGATTATATCGAGGAATTGTACGACCTGGAAAATGACCCGGAAGAACTGACTAACCTGGCAGTAAAAGTGGAGCAAAAGCCATTGCTGCGAAAATTCAGAAAACAATTACTAAAGGAATTCAAAAAGAAAAACTGCCAATTTTTAGATCTGTTGCCGGAGCCGATTGAGAAGAATATGTAAGTCATTTAACTCCTGAGCAAACGGAGCGAACCCATCAATTAAAAGTGCGTGGATGGAATATTTTATCGGATGATCTGGATTGGCAATGATGCAAACTAATATATTCGTAAAATGCTGAATCGGCGAAATTTCCTAAAAGCTGCATCCCTTTCAGCCATGGCTCCCTCGTTGTGCTATCTGTCCTGTAATGCTGATCCTGTTTTCCCCATCATCGATACCCATCAGCATCTCTGGGATTTAGATTTATTCCCTTTAAGTTGGGTTAAACCTCCTCTCGACAGAAATTTCCTGATGGAGGATTATCTGAAGGCCATTGAGGGACAAGGTGTTGTGAAATCAATCTATATGGAAGTGGGAGTGCCTCCTGCGTTTAGAAAGAAAGAAGCGGAATGGGCCCTGGAATTATGTAAAAATCCTGACAACCTGATGGTGGGGGCAGTAATCAAGGCAGATCCAACGGTACCTGAATTCGAATCTGAAATAAGCTCACTTTCAAAAAATCCTTATCTGAAGGGAATCCGATATTCATTTAAAAGTGAGGAAGAGATCCTCCTGCCCCGGGTCATTGAAAATATCAGGCTGCTTGGAGAATTAGGGTTGAGTTTTGATCTGAATCTCCATCCCAGGTTGTTACACATTGGCAATCAACTCCTTGGAGTGTGCCATGGCACACGATTTGTTTTAGATCACTGCGGAGGTGCTGATCCTGCAGCTTTTTTTCCCAAAAAAAAGAAGACTCCAAAAGAACCAAAGCATGATAAGAATCAGTGGTACAAAGAGATGGAGCGCCTGGCACAACGGACAAATATAATCTGTAAACTTTCAGGGATCGTTGATAATGTAGGCAATTATCCTTTAATAGCTGCAGATCTGGCACCGATAATTAATCATTGTTTGGAGATCTTTGGTCCCGACAGGGTAATATTTGCCGGGGACTGGCCGGTTTGCCTCCGGAATATGTCTCTTGCCCAATGGATTGAAACGCTGAAGGAAGTTGTTGCCAGCCGTTCTTTGGCCGATCAGCGGAAATTGTTCTATGATAATGCTTCGACTTTTTACAGGGTTTGATGTTTACATGCCTATTCATTCAATCCTTATAGAATTCAACCTTTTCACCCTCTAAGCCGGCATCTGCCAGCCTTGTTACCAATTCCGTCCTTTCCTCTGTTGTCATTGCCTTAAAGGATTTTGCAATGGCGATTTTTTCATTCAGCATTTCCACATCCTGTGCCCCAGTAATGAGTACACTTACCGGTAGGGACCAGATAAAAGTAAGTGCTTCCTTAATACTTGCATACTGCGGGATAATTCTGGGATCGTCGCCTGATTCAAAGTGATTTCTTCCACCAAAAAAACCACCATTCGAAAGGCTTTTCATGGCCAGGACACCTATATTCCTGTCAACAAGCATGGGGAGTACATTGCGAATAAAACTTTTATAATTGGGGTCGAAGCAATTAATTGGCATCTGACAGGTTTGCAGTATGTCCGTTTTTGCAAGCATGTGCTGCAGCACCTTATAATCAGTATGGCCAGTAAATCCTATATACCTGACCTTTCCGCTATCCTTTGCTTTGGAAAATACCTCGAGTATATCCTCTTTAATCCTTTCATCAACATCATCAACAGTAAAGAGTGAATGTATTTGCCACAAATCTATATAGTCGGTCTTCATTCTTTTAAGCGTCTGCTCAAGATGTTCCTGTGCAGTTTTCCCGTCCTTTGCTCTGGATTTAGACATAATAAAGGCAACATCCCTGTATTTGGGGGTTAGGTATTTCCCGTATCTTTCCTCAGCAGCTCCACCTGCATATCTTTCTGCATTGTCAAAAAATCTTATTCCTCCTTCAATGGCTGCATCGATTACTCTTTCAGCGGATTTATCATCCATTCTGCCAATATGCGCACCACCCAGCCCCAGCATGGTAACTTTTTCATTTGTAGCACCCAAAGTTCTTAAAGGCAGCAAATTACCGAAACGATCACTGGGCACATATTCCGTCCCATCAGCATTTTTGATGGGTACAAGGATACCTGCGGTAGCTGCAGCCATAATTTTTATGAAGGATCTTCTGTTATTCATAATGAGTATTTTAGTTTTGTTTTAAACAATTTAACTTTAAAGAAATGTTTCATTCAGAATAGCAATTCTAGATATAATTTTAACAAATAATGTTTATTATATCTGCAATAAATCTTGCATTAAATCTCCAAATTACAAAAAATCCCCAAAGGCTTCATGTAAGCATGGGGTACTCGGATTAAACCATTAACTAATTAAACATTCAATGAAAAAAAGAGCCCTGCAAATTGTAATAGCCCTGATAGCAATTCTATTTTCTGCAACATACCTGCTGGCTGCAAAAGCTGCTCCATTAACAAAGCCAAACATAGTTATTGTAATTACTGATGACCAGGGCATGGGTGATCTTGGTTGTCATGGGAATCCCATTATCAAAACACCGAACATCGATGATTTTTATAACGATGCCGTTCGATTTACCAACTTCCACGTATCCACCACCTGTGCCCCTACCCGCGGAGCATTAATGTCAGGGCGGCACACCAACAGGCTGAATGTATTTCATACAGTAACCGGGCGTTCTCTGCTTTTCGAGGATGAAGTGATCCTTCCCGAGATATTCGCTCAAAACGGTTACACCAATGGAATGTTCGGCAAATGGCACCTGGGTGATAATTACCCGTATCGTCCTGAAGACCGGGGATTTCATGAAGTAGTACGTCATGGTGGTGGTGGAATTTCCCAGGGACATGACTTCTGGGGAAATGATTATTTCGATGATACCTATTGGCACAACGGGCAGACAAAAGAATACAGGGGATACTGCACCGATGTATTTTTCACGGAAGCATTAAACTTTATTGAGGCTAACGGTGATCATCCCTTTTTCTGTTACATATCCACCAATGCCCCGCATGGTCCATTTAACCTTCCGAAGGAATATTTTGACATCTATAAAAATGAGGAGGGTCTTGAGGAGAGAGTTCAGCGATTTTATGGGATGATAACCAATATTGACGATAATTTTAAGGCTTTGGAGGATAAACTGGATGAATTGAACCTGACGGATAATACCATTCTCATTTTCACAACGGACAACGGAACTGCTGCCGGAAGAGAGGTATTCAATGCCGGATTGAGGGGACAGAAAGGCAGCGAATACGATGGGGGCCACAGGGTGCCAATATTTATTCGCTGGCCGGATGGGAAACTTACAGGTGGGAAAGACATTGATAAGCTGGTGGCCCATTATGACCTTCTACCCACCTTCGTTGATCTACTGGGATTAGATTTTAATCCGGTTAAACCACTGGACGGGATCAGCCTGGCGCCCCTTTTATCCGAAATAAACCCATCCTGGCCCAACCGGATATTGTATATGGACACTCAAAGGCTTCAGAACCTTGTAAAATACAGAAGGTACTCGGTAATGGATGATAACTGGCGCCTGGTAAATGGAAATGAGCTGTACAATATGTCAGAAGACCGCAGCCAGTCAAATAATGTAATCGAACAACATCCGGAAGTTGTGGCAAAGCTGGCTGAAGGTTATGAAAGATGGTGGCAATCTTTTGTGGATGAAGGTGTTGATGAGAGATATGCGTACATCAAGGTGGGATCTCCACATGAAAACCCAAGTCGAATTTCTGCACACGATATGATGACTGGTAAGTTTGGTCATATCTGGCATCAGTACGGAGCTGTCACAGCAGTACAGGCTACAGGAAGATGGAAAATTCAGTTTGTTGAGGACGGTGAATACAAAATCAGCCTTTGCAGGTTTCCCAGGGAAAGTGGCCTGGCCATTAATGAATCCTTTCCGGCAAAGGAAAAGCTGTTGGAGCTGGATAGAGCCATGCCTGCCGGTGTGAAGACTGACTTTGTTCAGGCTTATATCTATGTAGCCGATTTAAGTGATGCTGCAGAGATTGTGGATGGGCAGAAAGAAGTGAGCTTCACGGCAAAAATATCTGCCGGTAAATACGACATGGAAGCACAGCTGATCGATGAGGATGGAAGGGTACATCCTGCTTACTATGTGTATGTCGAGAAACAGTAACCAGGAAATCACTTCCGTACAATTAAACCCCGAGGGACGGAGATACTTGCCGGTTACTGCAATTGAACATTTCATTTTCCTACCACCATCCTGATATCAGACTCAGAAGGGAAATTATCGGGTATTGGATATGTGGTTTTTCCGGTACCCAACCATTCTGTTGCCCGGATCAATGTTGTTTGAAATCCTAAACATCTGTATCCAACCGGATATGTTTCCCCTTTCCACAGATGCCCCATACTGGAAT
>CAZXOJ010000263.1:0-6199 GCA_964642325.1 uncultured Bacteroides sp.
GGAAAACGGTCATGCTCCTTCATTCCATCTGGCATGGAAACACCACAGAGGGTCCTCTTTCCTGCCTTGTACTCACGCCAGGCATGCCCGGTCAGGTATCCCCTGATTACCATTTCCACCCTGAAAGGATCCGCCATGACGCCAATAGTGACATTCGGGTCGGGAGAGCTCAGTTTCCAGTTGGGTACAATATCTGCTGTGGCATCCAGGAATTTATTGGCAATCTGGTTGAGGACCTGGCCCTTATATGGGATCCCTCGTGGCAGCACAACATCGAATGCAGAGATCCTGTCGGATACCACCATCACGAGTAATTTATCATCAATATTGTATACATCCCTTACTTTGCCTTTGTAAAGATCTATTAATCCGGGAAAATCAAACTGGGTTCTTGTAATTGCTTCTTCCATAATTGTTACTTGTTGTTCTTGTCTGTATTATTGTTAGTATTCTCTTCATTATTGTCTTTCCCATCCTCCCGGCCATAAGCTTCTACAATGTATTTCACCAGCTTATGCCTGACAATATCCCTCACATCAAAATAAACGAGGGAAATCCCGTTGATATTCTTCAGCAAGTCGACGGCCCTCAACAATCCGGAATCTCGCTTATCCGGCAGGTCGATCTGGGTAATATCTCCGGTCACGATAAATTTAGCATTTTTTCCCATCCGTGTGAGAAACATTTTCAACTGATTTACCGTGGCATTCTGTGCTTCATCCAGGATCACGAATGCGTGATCAAGTGTACGGCCCCGCATAAAGGCAATGGGAGCTATTTGTATGGTGTTATCTTCCAGGAATCCCTTTAATTTTTTTGAAGGGATCATATCATTCAATGCATCATAAAGTGGTTGAAGGTAAGGGTCCAGTTTTTCCTTATAATCACCTGGCAGGAATCCCAGTCTTTCACCTGCTTCAACAGCCGGACGGGTCAGAATGATACGCTTGACCTCCTTATGTTTCAGGGCCCTGACGGCAAGGGCTATGGCTGTATAGGTTTTCCCTGTGCCAGCAGGACCGATGGCAAACATCAGGTCATTATTATCACAGCTTTTAACAAGGACCTTCTGGTTGACTGTCCTGGCCCTGATAGGCTTACCGCTTTCACCATACAGGAGTATATTCCTGGATACTGTCTGGTTGGCAAGTATCTCCCTGCCATTCCCCATAAGGAGCTCTTCAAGCTGCTCTTCATCCGGGTTTTCGGTGCCTTGCAGATAATCGATATAGTGGTTCAGGGTTTCTTCCAACCTGGCAATCTCCTTATTCTCACCCTTGATAATTAGCTCACTGCCTCTAGCGACAATCTTCAATTTGGGAAAGTTTTGCTTGATCCTCTCAAAACGGGAATTGTTTATTCCAAACAATTTTACCGGATCCACTCCTTCCAAATATATTTTCTTTTCAATCATTCAAAATACATAATATTGATTACTTTTGGATATTGCAAATTAAATTGATTTTTTCGAGTCCACAATAATTAATTCTGCCAGGCAAGTACCTCCTGAAATGACCATTGTTACTCTCACAACTGACTGGAATACAAATGATTATTATGTCGGGGCCATTAAGGGTAAAATCCTCAGTCAAAGCACCCATGCACAAGTTGTAGACATCAGCCACCAGGTCCAGGCCTATAATATAAACCAGGCCGCCTTTGTGCTCCGGAACTGTTTCTACAATTTCCCAAAAGGCAGTGTGCATATCATTGGAGTGAACACGGAAAGCAGCAAAGACATGCCCTTTTTGCTGGTGGAATATAAAAAACACTATTTCTTAGGTGCAGACAACGGGATTTTCGGTTTACTGTTCAGCGAGGGGCCGGAAAAGATCATTGAGTTAAAGCCTCCTTCTGATCTCCGGAGCTTCTCTAGCTTTAGCATTTTCGCCGAAGTAGCCTCCAGGCTTGCTAATGGAGACAAAGCTGATGCCATGGGAAAGGTGGTAAAAAAGTACCAGGTAATGATCCCCCTCAGGGCAGCCATTGATAAATCGGTGATCACGGGTTCTGTGATTTATATTGATTCATTCCGGAATGCCATCACCAATATAACCAGGGACCTCTTCGAAAGGATAGGTGAAGGCAGGGCATTTGAGATCTACCCTCAGAATAACTATTATATTATCACCCGCTTGAATAACTTTTACCACGAGACAGCTCCAGGAGAGATCCTGGCCATTTTCAACTCTGTTGGCCTTCTTGAGATAGCTATAAGTAAGGGGAATGCAGCTGACCTGCTCAACTTGTCAACCAACTCCAGCGTCAGGATAAAGTTTAAAGAAAAGTAAAGATATTGTATGAATAGCATGGAAGAGAAATTGGCAGTTTTCCAGGAACTACTGGAGACAATGGACAGGCTGAGGGCAGAATGTCCGTGGGACAAAAAACAAACCAATGAATCCCTCAGGAACCTGACCATTGAAGAAACCTATGAATTGGCAGATGCCATCCTGGAGGAAAACCCTGACGAGATCATGAGAGAGTTGGGCGATCTGCTGTTGCATATTGTCTTTTATGCGAAAATCGGCTCAGAAACAGGTGAATTCGACATTGCTGACATCATTACAAACCTCAGTAAGAAACTGATCTACCGGCATCCCCATATCTTCAGTGACACCAAAGTCAATGATGCCGAGGATGTTAAAAAGAATTGGGAGGAACTGAAAATGCGAGAAGGTAAAAAAGTCCTGGAAGGTGTTCCCGGTTCCCTGCCTGCCATGATCAAGGCGAACCGGATACAGGAGAAGGTAAGGGCTGTTGGTTTCGACTGGGATGAGAAGAGCCAGATCTGGGACAAGGTCAGGGAGGAACTGGAGGAACTGGAAACAGAAGTAAGGAATGAGGACCAGGAAAAAACCGAATTGGAATTTGGTGATCTCCTGTTCTCACTGATAAATGCTGCAAGACTATACGGCGTGGATCCGGAAACGGCCCTTGAAAAAACCAACCTGAAATTTATCAAGCGCTTCGGTTACCTGGAGGAGAACACCCTCAGGAAAGGGCGCAGCCTGAAAGACATGAACCTGGATGAAATGAATGAGATATGGGAACAGGCAAAGGATTATGACTGACCTGCCGGCTATTATATTCTTGTTGATTAAATAATTAAGGCATAATGGACAAATTTCGAATCCTAATCTGGTCACTGATCATCACAGGAATAGCTGCTTGTAGTTCTCAAACCACACCCGAAATTATGACTGTTCTGGGTCCCATTTCAGCTTCAGAGATTGGCACTACCCTGACTCATGAACATATCCTGGTGGACTTCATCGGTGCTGACAGTAGCGGCTATCACCGCTGGGATAGGCAGAATGTCATTGACAAGGCCCTGCCCTTCCTGGAAGCATTGCAGGCAAAAGGTTGCGAGACATTCATGGATTGCACACCTGCATACCTGGGACGTGATCCCGAACTGATGAAAAGCCTTGCTTTAAAATCAGGCTTGAACATATTAACCAATACCGGTTTCTACGGATCTGGAAAAAACAAATTCGTACCATCCAGGGCCTTTGAAATGAGCCCGCAGGAACTTGCTGATGAATGGATAGCCGAATTTAACACCGGTATCGAAGGCACAGGTGTCAGGCCTGGATTTATTAAGATCTCAGTCGACAGGAATGATACCCTCATTCCAATGCATGAAAAACTGGTTAGGGCAGCTGCGCTTACCCACCTGGAAACAGGACTTACCATTATGTCCCATACCGGACCTGATAAGCCCGCTTTTGACCAGCTCAGGATCCTGGCAGAATTTGGTGTTTCCCCGGAGGCTTTTATCTGGACGCATGCCCAGTCCGGCACAAAGGATGGCTGGATCAGGGCAGCCCGAATGGGAGCCTGGGTTTCACTTGACAACGTAAATGAGAAAAGGATACAGGACTTTATTGAAAATCTTTCGGCATTAAAAGCTGCCGGCTTGCTTAGCCAGGTTTTACTATCACATGATTCAGGCTGGTACCGGGTGGGAGAAGAGGATGGAGGCCAGTACAACGGATATACAACCATATTTACAGCATTGATCCCGGCTTTGCTGCAAAATGGATTTGATGAAGAAGATATTGAAGGCTTGCTATACCAAAACCCTGCACGCGCTTTTACAATACAAATAAGGACTCTCTAAATACTTTTTACCATGAAAACATTGATAAGACTTATCGCATTTTTATGGCTTCCTGTGATGGCCATTACCTGCACCACTACAGCCAAAACACCTGAAAAGATCTTTTTTTATGTCGGTTCCATGGATGGATCCATAGAGCGATCCATCTTTCTTTGTGAACTTGATTACAGCAGTGGACAGGTGAGCGTTGTGGATTCTTTCCCGGGCAGTAAAGCATCATCCTACCTAGTGCTGTCACCGGATAAAGATTTTCTGTATGCCATTGACGGGACCCAATCCGATCCGCAGAAAAAGCACAGTTCAGTAGTATCCTTCCATGTGACAGATCCCGTTGGCAGGCTGGAGATGGTGAACAGGCAATCGAGCGAAGGCAGGGGCCCCTGCCATGTTTCATGCCATCCGGATGGTTCTTTTATTTTTGTCGCCAATTACTCAGAAGGGAACATTGCAGCCTATCCGCTCAAAAGCGATGGCAGCATTGCCCCAGCAACAGATGTGGTCCAGCATACCGGGAGCGGTCCAGGTGAAAGACAGACCAAGGCATATGCCCACTTTATAATGGCGGATCCCACCGGCAAGCATGTACTGGCCGTTGACCTGGGAGCGGACAAGGTTTTTATCTACAAACTTGATCCTGAAAGCGGTAAACTGACACCTAACCCTGAGCAGGAATTTTATAAAACCCAACCGGGTGCGGGTCCCCGGCACCTGGCCTTCCATCCTACAAAGCCCTTCCTCTTTATTGTCCATGAACTGAACGGGACCCTGACATCATGTAAGTACAACCAAAAAACCGGCCAGATGGAAGAGATTAATACGGTTAGTAACCTGCCGGAAGATTTTACAGGTAATAATTATCCCGCAGCCGTCCATGTACACCCGAATGGAAAATATGTCTATGCCTCCAATCGTGTTGGTCATAACAGCATCTCTGTTTTTCAGATCAAGGATTCAGGGGCTGTAGAACGAATACAGGTCATGGACAATGTGCCTACCCATCCGCGGGATTTCAGCATCGATCCCCAGGGTAAATTCCTGCTGGTGGCAGGTATGCAGGGTGATGCGATAGAGATATTCCGGATTGATGACAGTACCGGTAAACTCATCCGGACCGGGCAGAAGATCCAGATTAAAGCACCGGCCTGTATCCTTTTTAAAGAATGATATCCGGCATGAAGAACATGCTGGTTGTTACAAATCTATCTTCAGCACAATAGCCATCTCATCCGGTGACTCTGAAGGAGCTTTAATGGTCAATCCATTGTCAGCTTGTTGCCAATCCAGCTCAGCCTCAGATCCAAGCATGGTTACTCCCTTCACACTCAGTGGTTCCGGAAGCTGATCTGAAGCAAAGGCGGTAAGTTGAATCTCTTTCCCGGCGCCGGGCCTTCCCAGGAGAGTGGCATATATGTGCTTATTCTTCCGGGTATAACGTACATCATCAGCCGAGTATACTATTTTTAGGAAATCCCTGTGAAATTTGAAATGTCCTTCAGGCTCCTTTATAGGTCCCTCTCCAAAGGTATACCATGGCCTTGTTTCATATATTGCCTCACCATACTTATCCAGCCAGTCACCTATGTCAAGCAGCACCTGTTGCTGAACATCCGGGATGGTCCCGTCAGCCTTTGGAGAGATATTCAGCAACAATACTCCGTTCTTGCTTACTATATCAATAAGGACATGGAGAACATCCTTTGATTCCTTGATCTCCAGGTTCTCTGTATAACACCAGCTCCCTTTGCTTACTGTTTCATCAGTCATCCAGGGTTCCGCGCCAATTTTGTTCTTCCTTGATTTCTCCAGATCATCAACACTTAATTCAAGAGGAAGGTCATCCTGTTTGCGTACAATAACGACTTCTTTATCTTGTTTGGCAGCCTCATTCAGGTAATAGGCACAATATTCCTGGCGTATGGGTTCCGGTATTTCGTCAAGTACATAATCGAACCACATGATATCAGGATGGTACTGGTCTATCACCTCTTTCAATTTGGCGAGCCAGATCTCCTCTAGCCATTGGGCCTCAGGCATATTTCCATAGAGGTACTTTAACTTCTCATCATCCGAAGA
>CAZXOJ010000264.1:0-6155 GCA_964642325.1 uncultured Bacteroides sp.
CCTCCAAATAAGGCCAATTCAAATATCTTCATATAACAATCAACATTGGTAAATCCAATATCCTTCAACCACAAACATTGTTCCTCAACCGATTCCAGTTTATTTAAGATTTTATGTTCGGGCTCGTTATAGATCTGCTCTATTTCTTCTCTGGTTTTCTTGTCCTTAATATGTTCATGATAATTGAACATCCCATCTAGAAATAATTCATTGAACATTTCCTGAACAACAGGTGTGGAGGATGAGACATGTTCAAGATTCAAAAAGATTCCACTTTGGTTCAGTAATTCGAATATATCCCTGTACAGGCTTTTCTTTTCTGTGTTTTCAATATGATGGATGGAGTACCCTGCAATAATTAAATCAAACTTCCGGGAAGTTTTGATGGATCTGTACCAGTTAGGATCACCAAAATCTTGTACGACAAACTCGGAGTTTTGATCTGTATCTTTATTTTTAGCCTTTTGAACCATCTCCGGCGAACGATCAAGAAAAACTCCATGAGCATCCGGATAGAGCTGATAAATAAAATGTCCCAGGAATCCATCACCACATCCCAGATCCAAAAAAGTATTTATCGATGGATTGAATTTTTCAATGATTCTTGAGATCATATCCAATTGTTCTTCAGCAAGGGGAAAGAATTGCCTTACACCGCCAACATATTTAGAGAGCTTCTCTTTTTTATCCCAGTAACTCATAATAAAAAAACTTACATTACTGATCCAGGTTGACAAAGCAATCTGGTCAATGATGATTGTATCATTCCCTTCCCTTTCTTAAAATATCCATGGCACATAAATAACCGCTGAAAATAGCGCCGGAAAATCCTCCTCCGATTTTTGTCCAGGCTGACGCAAAATGCAAATTATCAATTGATTGAAATTGTTCTGTGATGACCCTCTCTGGTGTCTGTGCGAATCCATAAACTGCCCCGCCGGGGTTTAGTGTATAACGGGCTACGGTTTTTGAAGTACCCACTTCATAAAACTCAATCTGGCTTTGAATTCCTGGAACTAGTTTTTCCAATTTACTGATAAAGATCTCAGCAACCTCCTTCTTTTTTTCTTTGTAGTCATCCTTATTGAGTTTATCCCAGTCGGCTAAATAATCAATACAGCAGATAACACCTACACTTTTTCCTCCGTTTGTAAGCGCCGAGTCAATCTGGCTGTAATCGACAAATGTAAAACTACGGTTCATGAAATCACCCTTGTTATTCGCCTTGATATCAGCCTGCGTTCCTATAGAATCATCAAAAACGAAGGTCGAATAATATTTGCTTCCCAGGTCCTTTGCCTTCTTCTTAAAGCCAAAATATATGGTCAGGAGCGATGCACCAGGTTCCAGTTTATCAAATTGGTGTTTTAATCTTTTACCATGTTTCTCTGGTAACAGCATACTGGCAACATTTGGTATTGCAGCATTGGCAATAATTTCCTTTCCAATGGCAAAAAATGATTCAGAGCTTTGGTTTCCAACTTCCACATATTTGATCCCAACAGCCCGGTTGTTCTCTGAAATAATTTCAGTTACCAGGTATTTAAGCATTACTTTCCCTCCATTCTTCTCAATAAAATCTGAGAGGAAATTTGATAGTTTTTGTGAACCCCCTTTTATGAAATTACCCCCTCCCTGGAAATAGCTTCCCTGTGCAATGGAAAAATAGTTCAGGGAAATTGAATAAGGGTCATCGTGAAAGTAACCAAGGTTACCAAGAAGGACCAGCTTAAGGTCTTCATCATTGATTATTGAATCAAGAAATTCGCCAAGGGATATTTCAGGTTTTCCTTCCGATTCCTTGGCCTTTTTCCTGGCATTAAGGATATGATCAAAATAAGCCTTAATACCAATTACCTCTTCAGGGAAATTTTCACTTAATACCTTAATTGCCTCTTCAGGATCATGTGGCATGGTGATCTCATACCGGCCATTGATAAAATGATAGAATTCAGGGACCTTCAGGAATTGGACTTCATCAAATACGCCAAGATCATTGAATATACGGGTTTTCATATCTCTTCGATCCAGGCCGTCCATTTCATGCAGTCCCACTTCGAAAGTGAAATCTTTGCGTTTAAATGTGGTAGCGCAACCACCCGGCCTGTCGTGTTGCTCAACAAGTAATACTTTTTTCCCTTCCTTAGCCAGTTTTGCACCTGCTGTAAGGCCGCCAAGTCCACTCCCAATAACAATTACATCATACTTCATCTGGAAATACTTTAATTCTTTTTATCCTGTTTATCTGTCGGTATGGGATATCGCTTAAATTCGGCATTTCTGTCAAATAAATACCTGTAGGTTATATAGTGTTTAACGGATTCACATCCCACAGAGATGAATATTTTCTTCATTTGGGGGTTGAAATCACCCACCCATGAAAATTCAATTTCCTTGTACTGGGTTTTTCGTTCCAATACTTCTGCTATTTTTAATATAAAAGCCGATTCTATCCCTAGATTCTGAAATTCAGGGACAACTCCCATTAACATCCCACGAGCCCGGGATATGACTTTTCTCCTTTTCAGATATACAAATCTCAGTTTGTTCCATAGATCCAGTTTGCCGTTCATGTATTTCAATATCTCATTCACATCAGGAAACATGAGGTATATGGCGATGGGCCTTCCATCTTTATAGGCAAACCATATAAACTTTTCCTCTATTATGGCTTTTGCCTTTTTAATCGTATTCCGTATATAGGCTGGCTTCAGTGGCTCAAAGTTTTCTTTGAATGAGGCCCAGGCAATATTAAATACCTCGGCAAACTCATTCGTGAATTTTTCTTCTTCTTTCCAGGTAAAATGTTTGAATTCATATCCTGGCTTTTTGGCTACCCATTCAGCAATACGCAGAAATCGTTCAGGCAATTTTTTTGACACATCCAGGTGAAATCCTTCCTGCTTAAAATATGTTTTAAATCCGTAGGATTCGAACAATTCCTGGTAATACTTATGGTTGTAGGATAGTTCATAGGCATAGCGCATAAATCCTTCCACAAGTAGTCCCCAGTACCTGTCTGTTTCACCAAAATTTATAGGGCCATCCATGGCCAGCATCTCTTTGCTTTCCAACCATTCCTTAGCAGTATCAAAAAGGAGGAATGCTGCTTTCTTGTCATATATACACTCAAAAAAACCAATCCCTCCTGTAGGCTGGTTTTCACCCGCTGATGTTTTATAGTCTATAAATGCTGCAATGCGGCCGATTAATTTTCCGGACCCATTTTTTAACAACCAGCGTTCTGCTATTCCATGGTTGTAGTAGGTATTTTGTTCCGGGTCGAAAATGGCATCCAGGTTCTTATCAATGGGGCAGACCCATATATTATCATTTTTGTAAATGATCCTGGCTACATCAAGAAATTCCTTCCTGGTTTTCTTATCAATTACCCTGACAACATCCATGGTTTGAGTCTCGTGTGATCAGCTTACTAACAGTCAGATTACTTTATATAAATCTGGTCTATCAGATCCTGGTACTTTTCAGCGATGAATTTTCGTTTCATCTTTAGGGTCGGTGAAAGCTCACCAGTTGCTGGTGACCAGACATCTGACACTAACCTGAACCTGTTGATCTTTTCAAAATCGGAAATTGAATCATTATACTTTTGCACTTCTTTTTTAAAGGCTTCCACTAACTGGCTGTTATTCAGTAGCTCAGCATTATTGCTGGCACTGATATTGTTGGCATCGCACCATTCTTTCACAAATAGATAGTCAGGTGCAATCAGTGCAGAAGCAAATTTTTCATGTTCGCCAATAACCATGATCTGTTCAATAAATAATGATTCTTTGAATTTATTCTCAATCACCTGGGGAACAATGAACTTTCCGCTTGAAAGCTTAAATATTTCTTTCTTACGGTCAGTCACATATAAAAACCTATCATCCTCTATTTTGCCAATGTCGCCCGTGCAGAACCATCCGTCCTCATTGAATGCCTTTTTTGTAAGCTCAGGGTTCTTATAGTACCCCATCATCACGTTATGGCCTTTGCATAGGATCTCTCCATCACCTGCTATTTTCATATCAACCCCATCAATCAGTGATCCCACTGAACCCAATCGCAAATCGGGTTTGTATTTCCTGTTAATTGTAATTACTGGAGATGTTTCGGTAAGTCCATACATGTTAAGCACCTTTATACCGGCTGCCCAGAATATCCTTTCAACCCTCGGTTGTAATGCTGCCCCTCCACAGCCCACCAGCTCAATATTTCCTCCAATGGCATCTCTCCATTTTGAAAAAATGAGTTTATCGGCAATGCTCAGCCTCAACCTGTAAAACCAGCTACTTTCACCAACCGGCTTATATTTTAGTCCGATTTTTACAGCCCAAAAGAAGATGGCCTTTTTCACGCCGGTAAGCTTTTTGCCTTTTGAAAGAATCGTGTCAAATATTTTTTCAAGGATCCTTGGAACAGCATCAAAACCATGGGGCTTTATATCCCGCATGTCGGCCGCAATGGTTCCCATATTCTCAGCATAATAGATACTACTTCCACTATACTGTGTCTGGAAATTCCCCATTCTTCCACCGACATGGCACAAGGGAAGTATGCTCAGGTATTTTTGTTCCGGCTTTAGATCAAAGATTTCGGCGGCCGCCAGAAAGTTCCTGACAAGGTTGGTATGTGAAAGCATGACCCCTTTTGAGGTTCCTGTTGTTCCTGAGGTATATATCAGGGAAGCAAGATCATCTGGCTTGATCCCTGATTTTATTTGCTCAAACGCTGCCTTATAATTAACCTCAGATTTTTCTCCAAGCTCAGCCAGTTCCATCCAGTTTTTTTCATTTTCAATAGAATCGAAAGTATAGATCCCTTCAACATTTCCACCCTTTTCAATGACCGGTTTAAGGTTCAGTAGTAATTTGTTATCAGAAATAAATACAAAGCGGGCATCAGAATGCCTTAGAATATTTTCGTATTCGAGGCAGCTGAGGGAGGTATATAAGGGAACATGCACAACCCCTATCATGGCCATCCCCATATCAATAAAATTACATTCCGGCCGGTTGTTTGAAATCGTTGCAATCTTATCTCCCTTTTTAAATCCACTTGCCAGCAAACCCAAACCGAAATGATATGAATAATCTATATATTGTTGTGTACTGAATTTAACCCACTTACCGTTTTGTTTAACAGCCAGGGCATCTTCTTTCATGAAAAGCTCCTGGTATCTATCCAATAAATCAAAGGTTCTTTTAATTTCCATTTTCGGGTAAGAGTTTTATTTTTTCAACAGATACTGATGCAATCTTATCTTTTGTAAAATATACCGGGAAGTATTCATCACTGGCCCAAGGTACAAATAGATCCTTATAGAAGCGGCTCTCAGGATCTCCCGATTGCCCTGGTGAATTGGTGCCCACAGAAGCGTCCCAATCATTGACATCCACAATGATCCTGAACGTGGCCCCGGATGTTTGGTTGTTCGAGCCGGAGGTAGATCCTGGGGTATGCTGGTTACCTCCCCTGGTCATCAAAGGGGTGTTGAGTTGATCTTGTAATTTCTTATTAATCACTTCGCCCAGGGGATGAATTATCTTAACATGTTTATATTTTTCCTGTCCGTATTGCCAACCTGACATGCTATTTCCAAACCTTCTGGATAAGCCAGTAACCGCAGAAATAAATGTTCCACCCAGGTAATGATCTCTCCTGGTTATTGCGTCACTTCCAAATTTGGATTCAGGGTTCAATATCCATTTGATCAGGGTTGTCGTCTGTACGCTTCCAATTACTTCCTGGGCTTCAGGATCAGGCATATACTCAAACATTTTTCGATGTAATTCTTTTTCCCAGGCAATATAAATTCCTGCAGGGATGGACCCTTTTTCCAGCACATAATCCCAGTCAAGTAAATAATTTCGGGCTTTCATGGACATGGTGTCGTTGATTGTAAGGTTTTCTAACAGCGGGACAATTGTCCGGGCCGGAATAGACAAATAATCAGTTTGTAATTTCATCATATCCTCCATGGTAAATTTCTTCCCGGATCCCAGCACTTCATTGACCCTGTTCCCACGGTATGCATCGGCCCATCTGTATGCCATAGCATCCCAATGGGTGTAATCTTCCGGGATCACGTTCTGGTTGGCAGTTGCTATAAACCCTTTGGCCGGGTTATAAATATTTGGTTTTTGTATGAT
>CAZXOJ010000265.1:0-6154 GCA_964642325.1 uncultured Bacteroides sp.
TACAATGCAGTTTTTGGAGAGTCTTCAGCGATGTATTGATGGATAAGCCTTAACCATAAAATCACAGGAAGCCATACAGGCTGCTCTAGACAATGCACAGGGTCATGGCCAACAGGCTGTGGAACCCGGACATTTGTTAAAGGGCCTGTTTAACACAGCCGGGAATATTGTAGGATACCTGCTCCAGAAAACTGCCCTGAACAGGGAAACGGTAGAAAGAACCCTGGATGCCATACTGGAGAACTACCCGAAGGTGAGCGGGGGGGAGGTTTATCTATCTCAGGATGCCAACAGGGTTCTTCAGAAAGCCATGCAGATCTCACAACAGGAGGGTGACCAATTCGTGGCAGTAGAACACATATTGTTCGGCATCCTGGAGACTCCTGGTGAGATTTCGGAGATGCTAAAGGACCAGGGGCTCAATAAGCAGGAATTAAAGAGGGCTATTGCAGAATTGAAAAAAGGTTCGAATGTTGATAGTCCATCAGCAGAGGAAAGCTACATTGCCCTTGAACGGTATGCCATAAACCTGAATGAAATGGCACTGAAGGGTAAACTTGATCCGGTGATCGGCCGGGATGAAGAGATCAGGAGGATATTGCAGATCCTGGCAAGAAGAACCAAGAATAATCCGGTTCTCCTGGGTGAACCCGGGGTTGGCAAGACAGCTATAGCTGAGGGACTGGCACAGCGGATAGTAAGAGGGGATGTGCCAGAAAACCTGGCATCCAAACAGGTGTACTCCCTGGATATGGGAGCCCTGATTGCCGGTGCAAAATACAAGGGTGAGTTTGAGGAAAGGCTGAAGGCTGTCATAAAGGAAGTTGTCGATTCAGAAGGTGAGATCATTCTATTCATTGATGAGATACACACCCTGGTTGGAGCGGGTAAAAGCGAAGGTGCCATGGATGCGGCCAATATATTAAAACCTGCACTGGCCAGGGGAGAATTGCGGGCTATCGGAGCAACTACCCTGGATGAATACCAGAAACACTTTGAGAAAGACAAGGCACTTGAACGACGGTTCCAGGTAGTGATGGTCCATGAACCTGATAAGCTTAGTTCCATATCTATTTTAAGAGGATTGAAGGAGCGGTATGAGAATCACCACAAGGTCAGGATCATGGATGAGGCCATTTTATCTGCTGTAGAACTGTCACATCGCTATATCTCGGACCGCAGGCTGCCTGATAAGGCCATCGACCTGATCGATGAAGCAGCTTCCAAGCTACGACTGGAGATGAATTCGGTTCCTCAGGAGATTGATGAGATAGAACGGAAGATCAAACAATATGAGATTGAGAGGGAGGCCATTAAAAGAGAGGGAAAGAGTAAAAAACTTGATATGCTCGGAGAGCAGATCGCAAACCTGGGTGAAGCAAGGAACAAATTATTTGCCCGTTGGGAGATGGAAAAGAAAGCCATTAACCAGATACAGAAGACCAAGGAGGAGATGGAAAATCTACAGGCAGAAGCTGAGCAGGCAGAACAGGAGGGTAATTTCGGAAGGGTAGCAGAGATCCGCTATGGCCTACTGCAGGAAAAGGAACAGATTATTGAGAGAGGAAAGGAAGAACTCAGGAACCAGCAGGGTGATGCTGCATTAATAAAGGAAGAAGTGGATGCCCAGGACATTGCAGAAGTAGTGGCCAGGTGGACAGGGATCCCGGTCAGTAAAATGATGCTTAGCGAGAAAGAAAAACTGTTACATCTTGAAGAAGAACTTCACAGGCAGGTAGTTGGACAGGAAAGGGCGATCACAGCAGTTGCTGATGCAGTCAGGAGAAGCCGGGCCGGTTTGCAGGATGCAGAAAAGCCTGTTGGATCATTTATTTTTATCGGGACGACCGGCGTAGGCAAGACTGAGCTTGCCAAGGCATTGGCGGCGTTTTTGTTTGATGATGCGAACCTCATGACCAGGATCGATATGTCAGAATACCAGGAGCGGCATTCAATCTCAAGGCTGATAGGGGCACCCCCGGGATATGTGGGATATGATGAGGGTGGTCAGCTGACCGAAGCCGTTCGACGGAAACCATACTCTGTACTATTACTTGATGAGATTGAAAAAGCTCACCCTGATGTGTTTAATATTCTCCTGCAGGTACTGGATGATGGAAGGTTAACTGACAGTAAAGGCAGGGTTGTTAATTTTAAAAACACCATCATAATTATGACTTCCAATATTGGTTCTCACATTATTCATGAGAAAATGCAGGGTGATCATGGTAGGGAAGGACAGGATACCACGGAACTGTACAGGGAGATTGAGGATAATGTGATGGAATTACTGAAACGTACCATTCGTCCGGAATTTCTGAACAGGATTGACGAAATCATCATGTTCAATCCCCTGACAAAGGAGGAGATCCGTCAAATTGTGGATATTCAGTTCCGGAAAATAAAGGAAACACTGCTTGAAAACCAGGTTAAAATAAGGCTGGCATCAGAAGCTGCAGACAGATTGGCCGAACTGGCATATGATCCCTTATATGGGGCCCGTCCATTGAAACGGGTAATACAGAAGAGGGTCATTAATGAATTATCCAGGCAGATTATTGCCGGAGAATTAGAAGCTAAGCAGGAAATCATACTGGAAATGGATGGAGCAGATCTTGTCTTTAGTAATGACACAAAAGAAAAGCAAAACACCTAAAAACTGCTCACACAGTCATCCAGGGTGCTATAGATCTCGAAAACGTTGTGCAATTTCAAGAGCTTGAATAATTCCATGACATCAGGGTGGATATTGCAGATCTTGAAATAACCAAAGTTGTTATTCGCCGTCTTCATGATGGAAAGGAATACACCAAAACCGGTACTGTCAATGAAATCAATGTCTTCCAGGTTAAGGATTAGTTTGGTACTGGGTTGTTCATAGAACTGTTTTAGCTGTTCCTTGACGGGTTCGGCAATCAGGGCATTGAAACGGTTTACATTCTCAAAACGGACTATGATGATGTCCTGTAAGGTTTCTGTTTTTAACATGCTTGCCTTTTTTGATGGTTTTACCGATTAGACACGTAATCCTGTAACTCTGCGATGGCAATCTTGCATTCATTCCTGAAATCATCGATCATGGCGGGGTAGCTTTCTGTATCCTTTCCATCCTTTGCCAGAAGCTCCAGTTCTTTAAGCTTTTGGGCGAGATCCTTCATGCCCATGATGGCCACTGAAGATTTTGCCTTGTGAGCCAGCTGGCTGATCTCTTCCCAGTTTTCTTCAATATAGAATTGTAACATCAGGGATCGATATTGATTTACCTGTGTTGAAAAGATCTCGATCATTTCTGAAATAAGACCCTTGTTTCCATCTGTCATATCTACTAAATATGAAAGGTCTGTCTTCATAAAGTATTGTTATTCAGTGCTTAATATTTCTGACTTCTCGCTTATGATGATTAGAAATTAATATTAAAAGTACTTAATTTTTTTATTTTTAATAAAAATAACACTCCCGCAACAACCTAATTTGCCTATTTGCGTATATTTCCTTAGTTAATTTAAACATTCATAGGCAGATGAGAAAATTTCAATTGCATTTTTTCTTATTTCTTTTTGTTTTAATCATCTCTTCAGCTGCCATCCATGTCTGCGGCCAGGAAATGAGCCTTCAGTACAAAAAGAATGCTCAGACTGCATATAACAAAGGAATCCAGAGCATTAGTGAAGACAGTTACTGGGTGGCCCTTGAATACCTGAGTGCAGCACTGGATTATAATCCTCGCTTTGAAATGGCTTATCTGACCCGGGGCAAGGTAAACCTTTATCTTGACAATATTGATGAGGCTATTCAGGATTTTACAATGGCCATTGAGCTTAATAGTAATTTCGGGGAAGCCTATTTTTACCGTGGCTATGCCTTGCTTAATGAAGATACACATGATATGGCAGATACTGATATAAGTGCTGCCCTGGTGAATGGATTCAAGGAGCCCTATGTATATTATTACAGGGGGATCAACAGGTTGCTGAATGACGATTTTACTGGGGCCATTCTTGATTTTACCGAAGCGGTGGAATCTGATGATGATTATGCACTTGCTTATCATGACAGGGGAACCGCGAAGCGATTGCTCGGTGATTACCAGGGTGCTGCCTACGATTATCGGCAGGCAGTGGACCGCAAGCCTGATTTTACCCTGGCATATAACAACATGGGCAGCGTAAAAATCAAACTTGGTAATTTCCAGGGAGCCATCGATGACTTCACAGTGGCTGTCAATATAGACAGCGCATTCTACAGGGCATACAACAACAGGGGGAGTGCAAAATTCCAGATGGGTGATTACCAGGGAGCCCTGGAAGATTTTAACAAGGTTCTTGAATTGAAGGAAGATTATGCCCCGGCCTACATCAACATTGGCAATACCCAGACTAAACTCAACAATATTGATGAGGCTGCCATGCATCTGGCCACGGCTATTGAATTGAACGATTCTAGCGGAATTGCCTACCTGAACAGAGGATTTGTAAGGGAGTTAATGGGAGATCTTACAGGAGCATGTGAGGATTGGTCGAAAGCTTTGGAACTGGGTGTGGAAGAGGCTTCCGAATATGTATCTGAATGTGATCAGTGAATTATTTTATATTCCACAGCGCATGAAATATTACAGGATCCGTTTGCTGGTTTTTTTCTTTGTCATGGTACCGGGGTTCCTGGTAGCCCAGCAAAATCTGAAGATAAAAAAGACCGACTTTAAGACGGAACAGGAGCTTGGTTTCGAGGAAGCCTGGAAAAGCATCAGGGAAGGAGATAAGTATTTCAAAGCCGGATTGGGGACATACCGTGACGCGAGGGAACATTACCTGTTCGCTGCCCAGTATAACCCGGATGATCCTGCACTGAGTTATAAAATCGGGATTTGTTACCTGTTCTCAGATGATAAGTTCGAATCAATCAAATACCTGGAAAAAGCTTTCCTGATAGATGAAAATGTTTCTCCTGACATCAGGTTGATGGGTGCGAAAGCTTATCAAATGACGCTTAATTTTGATGACGCAATCAATCAGTACCAGAAATACAAAGAGTCTCTTGAACCCAAACAGAGAGTCCTGGAAGCTGCAGCCATAGATAAACTGATCGCCGAATGTGAGAATGGGAAGGCCCTCGTGGCCAAACCCGGACGTGTCATCATCAACAATATGGGTGAACAGATCAATTCTGTCGGAGATGATTATAATCCCATATTTACTTCAACAGACACTGCGATTTTTTTTACCAGCCGGAGGAATCATAATGAGAAGGCTAAAAGAAGCCCTCTTGACAACAAACATTATGAGGACATATATGTTGCATCAGCCAACGGGGATGAGTGGGATGAGGCAAGAAACATGGGAAAACCTGTAAACCATGTGAACCATAATACAGCTGCAGTAGCCATCTCGCCTGACAGTAAGTCGCTCTATATTTACCGCGGAGATAAGAGTGGTGGTGGTGTATTCAGGTCAGAAATGAAGGAAGGTAAATGGACATCTCCTAAAAACATACCTGGCAAACTGAGGTCAAAACACCGGGAAACCACCATGTCTTTTAGTCCAGATGGCAAAACCTTTTATTTTGTTTCCAATAATGAAAAGATAACCACTGGAGGGAAAGATATACTGGTATCGGAGCAGGATGCACAGGGCAAATGGAAAGATCCTGTAAATATCGGGAAGGAGATCAATACAAAATACGATGAGGAAGGAGTTTTTATTTCCCCAGATGGCAATACATTGTATTTTTCTTCGAAGGGTCACAATACCATGGGCGGATTTGATGTTTTCAGATCCGATCGTAATGGCATGGGTGAATGGAGTCCGGCTGAAAATATGGGTTACCCCGTGAACTCCCCTGATGATGATATATTTTATAAAGTCACAAATGATGAACGCATTGCTTATTATTCTGCCAACAGGATGGGTGGCCAGGGAGGACGGGATATTTATAAGATCGTTTTCCTGGGTGAGGAAAAGGAAATGCTGATGAGCACTGAGGATATTCTGATTGCCGGAATGGACACAGATGGCAAAACCGGGTTCTTTGTCCCCGCTGCTCCACTGACGGTAGGGGCCTATCTCTTGTCAGGGAAAGTATATAATAACAAGACCAACGAAGGGGTCCGGGCAAAAATTGATTTCATCGATGTGGATGTCAGCAAGGTCATTGCTAC
>CAZXOJ010000266.1:0-6152 GCA_964642325.1 uncultured Bacteroides sp.
AATTAATTCCTTTGACCGGACAGGAGCTTATCGTCCAAATACCTCCTGGGAAAAAAGCTACCAGGGCGAAACTACTGGTAGCTGGTATAAGTCCAGAAATAGATGTAAACGGTCGAGAAATAAAAATACTTATACCACAAATCCTGGATCACGAGGTGATTGCCCTGGATCTGGAGTGAAAAGATTTTGAATTAAACCAAATTATAATTAAAACATGCATTATGCTATTTACTAAAACAAGCCTTTGGTCCATGATACTTATATTGGCAATTTTTGCTACTGGATGTCAATCAAAGCAGGATGGTATATCTGTCGGCGACATAGCCATCCTCCCAAAACCTGTTAATGTAACGGTTAACGATGGCCTCTTTGAGATCAGGAAGAACACGAAAATTATTGTTGATCCAGAAACCAGGCAACTGGGTGAAATGTTGAAAACGCTTCTCTCACCTTCTATGGGATTTGAATTGGAAATCAAAGAAGGCAAACATGTCCAGAACAGTATTCGCTTGTCTTTGGATCCTGCCCTGAAGGATATGAACATAGAGGGTTACCGATTAGCGGTGGATAAAAATGGAGTATTGATTGAAGCCATTGCAGAAGCCGGGATTTTTTATGGCATGCAGACGTTACGTCAACTTTTGCCTGCAGAAATATTCAGTGAGCATGCTGCAGAAGATGTTCATTGGGCCTTACCCTGTGTTGAGATCAAAGATTTTCCACGATTTAAATGGAGGGGCATGCATCTTGATGTTGCCCGGCATTTCCTCCCGGTGGAATTTGTTAAGAAATACATTGACCTGATAGCGGTCCATAAAATGAACAGGTTCCATTTGCATTTAACGGATGACCAGGGATGGAGGATTGAGATAAAGAAGTACCCGAAACTATCTGAAATTTCAGCCTGGCGGGATGAAACCCTGGTCGGACATTATAGTGATGAACCTAGAAAATTTGATGGACAAATCCATGGAGGATTTTACACGCATGACGAGATACGTGACATGGTCAGCTATGCCGAAGAAAGATTTGTTACCATCGTTCCCGAAATTGAAATGCCGGGTCACGGCCAGGCTGCACTGGCCGCATACCCTGAATTATCCTGTACTGGCGGACCATTCAAGGTGAGTACCATCTGGGGTATCCGTGAGGAGGTATATTGTGCCGGGAATGAGAAGACTTATGAGTTCATGGAGAATGTGCTTGCGGAAGTCCTTGAACTTTTCCCGGGTGAATACATACATATCGGCGGTGATGAATGCCCGAAAGACCGTTGGGAGAAATGCCCTAAGTGCCAGGCCATGATCCGTGGGGAAGGTCTTAAGGATGAGCATGAATTGCAGAGTTATTTTGTCACTCGCATTGAGAAATACCTGGCAGCCAACAAAAGGAGGCTGATAGGCTGGGATGAAATACTTGAAGGGGGACTGGCACCGCATGCAACCGTTATGTCCTGGAGGGGAGAGGAGGGTGGCATCGCCGCGGCAAAAGAAGGGCATGATGTGGTTATGACTCCGTACGGCTATACCTATTTTGATTACTACCAGGCAGAACCAGATAATGAACCCCTGGCGATCGGTGGATTCCTGCCATTGGATACTGTATATTCTTATGACCCTGTCCCCGCGGAACTTGATGAGCAACAACGACATCATATTCTTGGGGTGCAGGGACAGGTATGGACTGAATATCTCTCTACCCCTGAGAAAGCTGAATATATGGCTTATCCAAGAGCCTGTGCGATGGCGGAAATTGGATGGACCCCCTTAGATCAAAAGGATTTTGATGAGTTTACCACAACCTTGGCCCATCATCTCAAACGACTTGACTTCTTGAATGTAAACTACCGTAAATAACCACCTATGAACAAGAAGTGTTTGCTGTTTTTCATGATTATGCTGTCCAGATCAATTTCACAGAGGCTGCTATTGCTTTTTATGATTTCCATGTTTTGCCAGGTATCTGCCGGGTCTCTGCAAATGTTAAGGGTTCAAAGGATTTTATCAGAAGGATGGATGATCAGACAGGTCGATGCGGATACTGTGGAAATTGAGGAATTGACGGGTGAATTAATAGAAGGCAACAGACATTGGATGGCAGTGGACAAAATGCCGAGACAGGTTGCAGAAGTACTCCTTGAGCATGGAAAAATCCCTGATCCCCGCATCAGCCGGAATGCTGCAAAATGCGCATGGGTATGGGAGAAGGACTGGGTGTATGCGACACAGTTTGACAGCCCGCAGGGGACTGGTCCCACTTACCTAAGGTTCCTGGGAGTGGATACCGAAGCATCTGTTTATCTGAACGGGACATTTATTGGGAAATGCAATAACATGTACCGCAGGTATACATTCGATATCCGGCCCCATATGTGCAAACAGGGTGAGAAGAACAGCTTGCTGGTGCTTTTTACCGGACCCGCCAGGTCTTTGAAAAGCATCGAGGCTGAACATGAGCCTGCTCAGGATCTCCCGGCATATAAATATTGGAGGAAGTGCAGCCAGGATTTCAGCGAGTACCTGGGACCCAAGCCAAATTTCATGAAAGTCGGGATGTTCCGAGATGTGATCCTGGATGTTCCCGGAAACAACTGGATTGAGGATGTATATGTACAACCTGAACTGAACCGGGATCTGACCCGTGGTTATGTGAAGGTTTTAATGGAAGCTGCCGGTGAATCCGGGTCAATGCGATGGGTTTTTATGGATAGGGATGAACAGACAGTAGCGGAAGGTATTGTTCCTGACGGGGAGGACAGTTTTGAATTTGAAGTCCCCGGACCAAATCTCTGGTGGCCTCATACACATGGAGATCCTTATTTGTATACCATGAGAATAGAGATGCAAAGGAGAGGAGTCATCCAGGATATCCGGGAACTGAAAGTGGGATTTCGTACGGTGGAACAGGTTCTGTTGGATGAGGCAAACGGGGAGGCACGTTTTGCTTTTAAAATCAACGGAAAAATGATCTTCCTGATGGGAGCGGGCTGGGCCCCTCTGGAGGGAATGACTCACCGGTGGGACCACGAAAGGAGTGACCGCCAGATCGATATGGCTGTGCATGCCAATATGAATGTATTCCGGATGTGGGCAGGAGGCAACATTCCTCCTTCCTCATGGTATGATGAATGTGACAGGCGGGGTATCCTCGTCTGGCAGGATTTTTATTTTGGTTATGGAGTACACCCGTACCAGGATAATAAATTCAGGAAAAATGTGGAAATGGAACTAGAGGACATGATCAAAAGGCTCCGGAACCATCCGAGTATTTTTATTTGGACAGGTGGCAACGAAAATATCATGGGATGGGAATTTGGCAGGGGATATGTACCTGCCCCCGGCAGGGATCTTTTCGAATCCCTGATGCCTGAGTTGGTCAATCAGCTTGATCCCGGCCGTTCCTATCATCCAAGTTCGCCCTGGGGAGGACCGCACAGTAATTATCCCCTGGAGGGGGACTGGCATGATTATACGACCTTGAAGATCGTACCCCTGTCTTCTGTACCGCTTTATGCATCTGAAGTCTGCAGGGTAAGCGCTTATTCTATCAGGAGCATGAAACGGTTCTTAAGTGAAGAAGAGCTCTGGCCTGATGGATTTCAATTCACCGTAGACAAACCGGGAAAAATTGCCTGGCCGGAAATGTGGCAGTACCGCTCAGCCGGATCTGCCTGGCAGAAGCTCGGCCAAATAGAGGATTTTTGTGATCCCCAATCGGCAGCCGATCTTGTCCGGATCACGGGCATTGCCCATGGAGAATATCTGCAGAAGAGGGTGGAGCGCCAGCGTCGTGGGGTCCCTGATGGTGAACCAGATGGTAAGCGCCGTTGCTGGGGGAACCAGGTGTGGCGGTTGAATGATGCCTGGCCCATTATTTATATGAGCCTGATTGATTATTATCTTGAACCCAAGGTCCCCTATTATTATACCCGACGTGCCTACAGTCCGGTACTGGTCACTTTTGAACAGACAGCTGACAGGATATGCACATGGATAGTGAATGATTCCCCCGAATCAGTGGAAGGCACACTCATCCTGAAGAAAATGAATTTTCTCGGTGAAGTCTTGGGCCAACTGTCTGAGGAAGTCCGCATTAATCCTGGTGAATCAAGACGTATCCTGGATGCTGCACCCTTGCGAACCATAGTTTTTAACAAGGAATTTCTGATGGCTGAATTCAATGGACAGGTACAAACCTTGCTGCTGAACGGGGAACGCCATCTCCAACTGCCGAATGCCAATTTATCAGTGACCTCTACAAGTGATGGAATTTCAATATCTACAGATAAATATGCCCGGCAGGTGATACTGGAGAATCCTGAAGGTGCCGGTGACATTTTTGAAGATAACTATTTTGATATGATTCCAGGACAAACCAAAACAGTGGAAATAACACCAGTAAAAAGATCACAGAAAATATTGATCAGGTCCCTCAACGCCCTTCCTATCGAAATTGTCCTGTAAAAATAAGTATCTCATTAACAAGATAATATCGAAAATTATTTATTTATAAGTTAAATTATTTATAAATAAGTTTGCACGACTAAAAAATAAATAATAACTTTACATCGTTATAACAAAAAAGGTGATCAAATGAAGAAAGGTGACCAGGTCGTTACACTGACCAAAGCAGAAGAAAGGATCATGCAGATCCTGTGGGACCTAGACAGGGGTTTTATAAAGGATATCCAGGAGCATTTCCCGGATCCGAAGCCACCCTATAATACTATTTCCACCATTGTCAGGGTGCTGGTGAAAAAGGAAATCATCTCCTATAAAACCTATGGAGGGTCTTATCAATATTTTCCGCTGATAAGCAGGGAAGAATACCGGACAGATCAGATGGGCAAACTGATGAAGAATTATTTCGGTAATTCCCTGAAAGAAGTGGTGCATTTTTTCTCAGATAAAAAGGACATCGATATAGGGGAGCTTGACGAAGCCCTCAGGATGCTGGAGGATTTAAAGAAGAAGAAGTCCTGATATTGAGAAACCAATCCTTTGCGTATGACTCGATTTGTGATATACTTATTTGAGACAGGGCTTTGCCTGAGCCTGCTTTACCTGGCATACTGGCTGTTCCTGCGGAAAGAGACCTATTTTAATTTCAACAGGTTTTTTCTTGTTGGCAGCATCATCCTTGCTTTAACACTGCCCCTGGTACATCTGAACTTTATGATCCAGCAGGAATCTTCCATGGAGGAATCTGCTTCAAACATCCTGAAATTCAGGAATTATTACCAGGAACTGATCGGGACGATAGATGCTGATTACGGATCTGAGCCAGGCAGCCGGCATAGTTCAGGAGTCCCAGGTGGGACAAATGGCATGGGTGAGGTTATGGATGGTCTGGGTGAAGAGTCAGCGCTGAGGATGGATAGTGTTAATGAACCAGTGGTCACCAGGAATGCGGGGAGTCCTTTGCGGATCCCGGCACTGTTACTCCTGTTGATTTACCTGGCAGGTGTTGCCTGGTTCATGGTCCGTTTTATCTACCTGGTCACCCGCCTTTTCTTTTTGGCAAGGAAATATGGACATACAGATCTTTCGGGATTCCGGATGGTCGCCATGGATGAGGATATTTCACCCTTTTCTTTTTTCCGGTACCTGTATATCAATAAGTCCGAATTAGCGGAAGGTGAACTTCACAATATACTTGAGCATGAAAAGGCACACATCAGCCAACGGCACTCACTAGATCACCTTTTTGCCCATGCGCTGGCTGTATTTCAATGGTTTAATCCCTTTGCGTGGCAAATCCGGAATGCCCTGAAAACCACGCATGAATTTATTGCCGACCGGCAGGTCCTCGACAGGGGTTTTGCCCTGGTTGACTACCAGACCCTATTGTTGAAGCAGGTCATCGGCTATCATTCGGTGGAACTTGTAAATAATTTTAATTTGAAACCAATCAAAAAACGAATTGCCATGATGACAAAAATAAGATCAGGGAGACCTGCCAGGCTGAAAGCCATGCTGGTCATCCCTTTCGCGATTGTTTTGTTCCTTCTATTTGCGGATTTTACCGTAAAGGGACCGAACGATCAGACTATGAACCTCGAAACGCTTGTAAAGCAGCAGAAGTTGGCCATACAGCTGGAAGGCTTATGGAAAAAGACCGGGCAGGATGAAGCAGCAAAAATCCTCCTATTC
>CAZXOJ010000267.1:0-6142 GCA_964642325.1 uncultured Bacteroides sp.
CTTCTGCCTGTTCTTTTCCGCCTATTCTGATCATGGTTTTCATTGCTTCTGCGGTCTTTCCCCTGGTAACCAGCCACCGAGGACTCTCCGGAATAAAAAAGAGTAAAATTATAAAGAGCAATGCGATGGGAATTTCCGTAGCAAACATGCCTCGCCATATTTCTTCCACAAACAGCCATTTCAATACTCCCTGTGAACTTTCCCCCGTTATAATCCCGGCAGCATCACCAGCATTGTGCAGAACGATCCAATCCATTAAAAATGCCAGGAGAATTCCAAGTGTTATGGATAGCTGGTAAATAGATACAATTTTCCCCCGGTTTTCCGGCAATGTCAATTCTGATATATAAACAGGAGCTACAACTGAAGTTATACCAACTCCTGTACCGCCAATTACGCGGACTATGATCAACCAACTAAAAGCAAAGCCTGAATCTGAAGTAAACCATACTGCATTGTCAGGGTTACCCAGGAACTGAGGGGGAAGCATAGACCCGATGGCTGAAATGGTTAACAGAAATGCTGCCAGCAACAATGCCTTTCTCCTGCCAAACCGGTCGGTAATTGTACCCGAAATAATACAACCGATTATGGTTCCCAGCAGGGCGGATGAAACCATCCATCCCAGCAGTGCAGGTGTAAGTTGGAAATGAGCTTGCAGGAATGAATTACAGCCGGAAATAATGGCTGTATCATATCCAAAAAGAAAGCCACCAATGGTTGAAACAAAACTTATCGCAATTAAATAGACAGATGACTTATTATTCATTGATGATTTTGTGCTTGACCGATTCTTCCCCAAGATCAAAACCGGTGTAAATATTTTGGCAGGAAAAATCTTATTTCCTAATTTGTGAATGTATAAGCCTGATAAAGTTAATTATTTAGGCTTAACTTTATTAAACAGTGGATCTAATCAGGAGGCAAAAAACTATGAGTGAAATTTTATTAGGCGTCAACCTGGAATTTGTCCGGCATGAAGACAAGCCATTTGAATGGGGTGTTCAGAAAGCGGCTGAACTTGGTTATGATTATGTAGAACCCATGGTACATTGGGGCAGGGAATTATTAAGTGAAGCTGGCTATTTTCATAGTGTATCTATGCTGGATGACCCCTTCAGGATTAAGGATGCCTGCGAAAAAGCCGGAGTAAAGATATCGGGTCTATCCACCCATACACCTCTTTGCAAACCTGAAATCAGCTGTGAATATCTCAAGCAAGCCATCCGGTTTGCGGCAGAAATTGGAGCACCCGTCGTAAATACAGATGAAGGACCAAAACCAGATTGGACTTCAGAGGAGGAAGATCATGTTTTAATGCGATACGTGCTAAAAGAAGCCGCCAAAGTCGCTGAACCGCGTGGCATTAAAATTGGAATTGAACCTCATCAGCAATACAGTAAAACACCCGAGGGCCTGGACAGGATTTACAATCTCGTAGATTCTCCGGCCATCGGCATCAATTTCGATACGGGTAATGGCTACCTCGGGGGAGAGGATCCTTATACCTGGCTGGAAAATGTGCTTGACCGATTAGTACATTTACACGCCAAAGATATATCCATTCAACAATCTGATAATGAAAGAGGGGCTGTTACAGGAACCCCCGTAGGTTGTGCTTGTGGCGAGGGAGTTATTGATTGGCAAAGAGTAATCGATATTTGCCGACATTCATCACAAGACATTGTTTTTTCCGTAGAATGCGGCACAGTCGCGCAAGCAGAATATAGCATTCAACACTTAAAATCTTTACTTAAATAGGTTCCAGGCTAGCTGCTTCCTTGTTCAGTTCCAGGATAATAACAGTATTGATTGTATCCACCATTTCTTCTGGCAAATCGATACGGACTTCTTCCTTCGTCTGTTTAAATCTCAATTTGTTGCCATTCAATAAGTGAGCAGATAGAATTTTGGTTTTATTCAGAGCAGGTAGTATCAGTTGACCTTCAGGCAGGGTAAACAGATGTATGAAAACTCGTTTATCCTTATTGGTTGATACCATCCCCTCAGTTGGTTTGAAGGGTCCCCCACTGGTGCCATAAATACTTTCACCATTCTTTTCCAACCAGGATCCCATTTCCGCCAGCCTCTTGATTTGTCTTTGTTCAACGCGTCCGTCAAGCATGGGTCCAACATTCAACAGCAAATTACCCCCACCGCCAACAGTCCTTGCAAGAGTCTGTATACATTCTTTGAGACTTTTCATCTCATCATTCGGTTTCCATGCCCATTGCTTACAAATGGTTATGCAAGACTCCCAGGGAATATCCGGATGAAAAGCGCCAATTTCTTGCTCAGGTGTAGCGAAATCCCCGGCATATGCTGTTGACTTGGTCATTCCCATCATGCCCTGGCGGCCTTTATCAATACGATTATTGATAAGGATATCATTTTTCAATTCACGTATGTACTTATATAATTCCATACCGTATTCATGGGTCCATGCATCCTCCCACTCCCCGTCGAACCACAATATGTCTGTGTCATATTTAACGATCAGCTCCCAAACTTGATTTTTTAGATAGTCCACGTAGATTTCCATATCCGATTCTTCCACAGGGCGAGGATCACCACCATACCTGGTTGAGTAATGGGGATGATTCCAGTCTGCGATTGAATGATAGGTGCCAAAAAGAATTCCCTGCCGCTTGCATTCATCGGATAACTCCTTTAAAATGTCACGTTTAAAAGGTGAGGACATGATGTCATAGTCTGTAAATTCGGAATCCCAGATACTAAACCCGTCATGATGCTTGCTGGTAATAATCAAATATTTCATTCCTGCGGATTTGATCATGCTGACCCATTTTGCAGCATCAAAAAGTACAGGATTGAACTCTTTGTAGAGATTGTCGTATTCCGGAATGGGTACCTCCCTTCCCCGGGACCAACCAATTTCAGTACCACGTAAACTTACCGGTCCCCAGTGAACAAACAGTCCGAATTTAAGATCCTGCCATTCCTTTAGTGATTCAGCATTTGTTTTTAATTCCGGATTGGCTTCCCCACCACCCCACTGGGCATTAACAAACAATGGCAGAGATAGTAATAAAATGAGGCTAATGAACTTTTTCATGATGTTGGTATTACTACAACCTACTTATTATTTTTTGGCTCTTGCCTTCTTCATCACTGACTCCATAGAAATCGAAATACCACCTTTTATCTTACTTTCATCAGCTGCTTGCATAAAGGCAAACATTTCCAGTGTTTCCTCAGCTAATACAGGGACAACCCCGGTATCAAAAAACTCTGCAACCTTCTCAAGAAGAGGATTATAGCCTTGATATTCATCTACCTCTGAAATGCCATCTTCCCCGAAAACGGTCCCACCATAACCTCTTTTACCCCCACGAATCCCGCGAAAACAACCAATACGATCATCTTCCCAGACACCAACAACTACATCGGTATTTTCTGTGTAGGTTCTTTGTACACGTTTACAGCCTGTGCCCATAATGGTAAACAGGATTTCTACACCATGTACCCCATACCAGAAAAGATCCGGATGATGCTCCTCAATAGGTGCCGGGCTGAAAGCATTTGCACCGATTACTTTTCCAACCTTTCCGCCAGATATTTCTTTTCCCCCTTCAATATACCTTAAAGATGAAGATGAAAACATAGGGACATCATATTGCTCGGCAGCCTCGACAATGGCAATGGCATCAGATAAAGAGCCGGCAAATGGTTTATCAATAAACGTTCGTTTTCCTGCCCTAAAAACCGGCAGTGCCTGTTCCAGGTGTTTATTTCCATCAATACAGGTAAGCAATACAACATCAACCTTCTCAAGCATATCCTCTATAGAATCCACAATCTCAACCCCCTGGTTCTTTACCTCTTCTGTGAATTCAGGAATCCTGTTTTTCCAGTCCAATATATTATCAGTGCCATTCGGATAGGCTGCAACCACCTTATAGCCACGATACCGATCTCCTGCCAAGGGATCGTTGAGGGACTTCGCAAAAGCAGAACTATGTCCGGTATCCAGTCCTATCATCCCTACCCTCTTTCCCTTGGGTACTTCTGTTCCTGTTGAAATGCCAGTAGCACTACCTGCCAAGCCAATACCGAGGCTGGCCAATGCTGTTTTTTTAATAAAATTCCTTCGATCAGAACTATTCATGATGGTATATTATTTGCTTATCAAAGTCTATAAATATTTAGCCGGGAATTTCCAGGGTGCGCGGTATTCAGGTATGGCTAATTTAGCAGCTTCTTTATCACCAACAATTTTTTCCGTCGCGGGATCAAATTTTATGGATCTTCCAAGTTTCAGGGCCAGCACACTTAATTCAATCGGGATATCAACTTTGATATGATATTCGGGATTACATAAGGGTTGCTTGCGGGATTTTATGCATTCTAACCATTCCAATTCCTGCCCGGGAGAGGATGGAATTGATTCCGGAGGTGTTTCCATATCCTTCATCCGGTCATCCTCCGGCAACAGTGTATGTGATGAATAGTCAGTGAGCAAAGTCCCATTTGTGCCATGGAAATATATCCCCAACCTGCGCCTGCTCTCCTGTCCACGTGTGAAATCAAATCCATAACTATTGGTCAATGAACTCATCCAGGTCATCGTCAGGTTGGGATATTTCCAGATGACCTCATGATTGTCATAGGCATCACCATCGTCCTTGAGAATGAATCTTCCTCCAAAAGCACTGATTTCAGTCGGGTAATCCAACTCCAACGCCCAGATGGGCAGGTCCGTTATATGTGGTGCCATTCCCGGGGTCCATCCTCCACTGAAGTCCATCCAGAATCCATGATAGAATGCATCTTTTACCAGGTTTGGATTAAATGGCTGCATCCTTGCGGGACCCACCCACATATCCCAGTCCATTCCCTTGGGTATTACATCTGTATTGTTACCACTGCCGATACCGTTTGGGGCTTCATTCATAACATTAAATGTTCGAACAGTACCTATATCGCCTAAATTTCCTGAACGAACCAGTTCGACCATCCTGCGATAGTGATCGCCTGAATGAATTTGGGTACCTATCTGACAAATAACTCCGTGCTTTCTAACCGCATTCCTCACTACCAGGCTTTCACCCATATGCAGGGTCATTGGTTTTTGAAGATAGATGTCCAGTCCCGCTTCAGCAGCCTCAACAGCCTGAATGGTATGCCAGTGCGGGGGGGTTGAAATAATAACAGCATCCAGGCCTTTATGCTGAAGCAATTCCCTGTAATCTGAGTAACCGGTACATGTATCTTTGTATTTTTCCACAACCACATCCAGGCGTTCCTTCCTTACATCACAGGCTGCTACTAATACTACATCAGGATGTTTCATGCAGGCATTAAGATTACCAGTGCCCATTGGGCCGCATCCAATAAAACCAAGATTTATTTTATCACTTGGTGCAGAAATACCTTTCCCGCTGATCAGCGATGATTTTAAAATGAGCGGTGCAACAAAAGCTGCAGCAGTGGTTGTTTTTACAAATTGTCTCCGGGTGAAAGGTGAATTCTTTTTATTAATTACCATGATTAAATAGGTTTTATGGATAAGATATTGATAATAATATAGTTTTGTTACATATTTTCAATAAGACGGTGCGGACTCCGCATGATATGCATCCCATCTCTTTTCAGAAATAGCTACATCAGGCTTCCCACCGTTGTGTACTATCAGTCTATAATGCAATACCAGGGTTTTTTCTGTACTGAGCGGATACCTGCTCCCTGAAGCAGGAAATGTGGGCTGAACCCAAGCCAGCTCCGGATACTCGACCCAGTCCCCGGGATAGTCTGGATTGTCCTGGTGTTGTAGCACCATTAGACCTGAGGTGGATTTATTTCCTTCAAAGATCCCGTTAAAATCAGACCATGCACGTTGTGGCTTTGCCCCAGCTTCATCTGTAAAGTAGGATATCTCTTGGGACTCGGGAGTCATCATTCGCAAATTCAAACCACCATAACTATCTGTATTCCGGGTAGCAATGGTGATGCTGTCTTTAATGGCTATAAGTTTTATGGTCAGATCAATAATCCTGCTTGTTGATGTTGCACGATACACAGTAATTATAGCCTGCTCACGAACAATTGGTTCAGTATTTTCCCACATCCATATGTTATTAGCTACTATTTGGGCAAACACCGGGCCACCAATATATTCGAT
>CAZXOJ010000268.1:0-6132 GCA_964642325.1 uncultured Bacteroides sp.
CTGATCCTCAAATTGACCTGCATAATGGACAGATCCGATTATCAAATCCAAATTTCTATCCGCATAGTCATTTGGGCATATTTGACCTGGGATGTAATCCACTTCCAGACCTGAATAAATTTTAATATCATCATACTCATATTTCAAAGATTCGATTTCTGAAATATATTTGTCCAGATGATCCAATTGCATATGCAAGCCATAATTGAATGGTACGGGGGCATGGCTGGTAAAGCCAATGGCATACATATTCTTATCTATTGCTTTCTTAACATAAGATGCCAATTCACCTTCGCCATCACAATAGTGAGAGTGTATATGATAATTTGTCCAATTCATAATTTTATTTTGCCATGTAGCATAGAGCCAGATAATTCTGCCAACTGATTTGCAGACTGACCTTTACCCTACTCCACCCTACAGTACCCTACCTTATACCATCCGTCTTCGGTTTTACCTTCATTTGCGATAGGAACTAGGCGGTCTGAAGCGCTGTGAAATACAAGGCCGAGTTCCAAGGTATATTCTCCCCTAGATAATTCCTGCGGATAGGTATATTCGATTTCCACTGATGCTGAACCCGGTAGCCAGCCACGGATAGATTGATCCGTAATATACTCACCCTGAATACTGTCCCGGTTGTCCCGCAGGCGGAAAGCAATCCGATGGTCACGGTAAGGTGGGGCTATGCCAAGATTCTCCCAATCCAGTTTAATGGTAGATGTTGTTGCAGGTTCAATAATCTGATCGTAGTCAATATTTCTCAATACCAGCCGAAAACCCAATTTTTTTACCAGCCGTTCTATCTCTAATTGATATTCTCCAGGGATAAAATCTGACTTGTTATGGGCAAGTGTTGCATGCCAGGCAATGGCGTCATCGACAATCTGTTTAATGGCATTACCTTCTGAATACCAGCTCTTCATGGTATAGCATGATTCCAGGGCAACCGGTCCCTTCTTCCATGCCTCTGGTATCAGTCTATGTGCCGGCCAGTAGGAGTCTTCATGATGATTCCATCCACTGCCCTCGGGAAGGTAATTGCCCCAGCAATCTCCCCTCCAGGCGCTCCTCCCCTTACTTGCCGAATATTGAATACCTTCCTGGTCATCGACCAGGGCTACCAGGGGAGTGTTAGGAAAAGATTCATAATACAGGTCAATAATGGCAGATCGTTCCTCGCGACCTGGCATGAGTTCAGGATGGCAGTATTCATGCCATTCTCCCCATAGTCCCACAGAGCCGATATCCACTGAACCCAGGTCTGGGTGTCCGTTATAGCGCTCACCAAGTGCCCTGATCAGTTTTGCATGGGATTCTTTAATGATGGGGTCTTCTAAATCGGGACTGTAATAATCTTCGTCTTCACAACGGGTCAGGCGTAAACTGACTCCTTTATCAACCAGCCATTGGGGAATACCGATATCATATTCTCCCGGCCATTCCAGCATGATCCTGAATTCAAGTGTCTGGCCATTTTCCCTGGCCCTGGCAAGATGGCTGTCAATTAGACTCCAGTTGTAATTTCCTTCCTCCGGTTCAACCTGTTCCCACATCCATCTAAAATAGGCAGAACCCGATGAAAATGGCATTTGCTTCAGGCTGGGATCTTCGTCTTCAAACCTGAAAAAGGTTTGAAAACCAACTCCGGGGATCTTTAGAAAACCGGTATATTCAACCAGTTCATGAGTGTTCCCGTTCGTTTCAATACTTTTCGAACAGCTAAACAGGAGCACTGAAACTAGAATCGAAGAAAATATACAGAGGATCTTTTCCGGCCATTTATTAAAGTATGCCATGACAATTAATATGCTGGGGGTCTATTTTGCTATGCTCTTAAAATACGCATCAAATACTCCGCAGAGTTGATTTCCCAGCAGGATCCAGTCATCCGCTAATGGTCTTTTCTGTAATCCTTCTATCCATCTGGCATTGAGTTCATATACAAACCATTCAATCCCGTATCTTTCTGATATTCCATCCCCTGGACCCCTATATACCGCTCTCTCCCTGAACCAGGTGTCACTTCTCAATAGCTTTTCAAGGGTTTTCATATGATCCACATAGCTAACAGAATCGGCATTGGCAGGTGGTTCAAATATTACTGGGCCCCCATCGTCATTATGAAAATCAATGCCCAGGTTTGGTTTTTTGCCTTTGCCGATCATTTTCTCTAACCACTGTTCCATGTAATAGACTTCGGGTGATAATACCGGGTCGGCCGCTGCTTCAAGTCCCCTGTTCAGGTCCATTCCATTCATGTTATATCTTGCTTTGCCATGTGCTACACCATCGATGTTAGTCATGGGGAGAATATAAATACAATAATTCTTCAGGTAATTATTTACTACCTCCGTTCGCTGGAGAAGTGTGGTGACGATGCCCTCTGAAACCCAGTTACCGCCTGGCTCCCAGGGATGTGCACGCACCCGGATAAATACACTGTGCGGAGCCGTTTCGTTTCCGATACGGATGATATGAAGATCTCTTCCTTCAACGGATTTGCCAATGGTTTCTATGCCAATTCGCTCATCATTCTTTATCTTGGACATCCATTTATTCAGATCACTCACACGGTAAGGCTCCACGCTGGCAATATAAAGCGAATCGCTGTCCATGTGGAACATGATTGGCTTCCGCTTGTCACTGTTTAACTGATCACCAGGGACATGCCTCCATTTCTTCCCATCATTTGAAACAACACAATATTTAATATTAGTGGTATTATAATTCATCCTTCCATTGTATATACTGCTGTAATCCTTAAATACGATGGGAACGTCAGCTCCAGCCTGGCCGATAAGCAAAAAGTGAAAATGATTATTCTGGCGGTTAAATACTTCCCGCTGGTAATCATAGTTCTGATGGATATAAATGGTTCCGTCACTGCCTTTTTCCCAATCCGTCGTTGATCCGTTTTCGATATAACTGTTTATGTAGATAAGGGGAGAACTTGCTATATCAAAATCCCATGCCGCGTCATTGGAAGCTACAGCAGTAACCGGGAATGGAAAGATGCTGTTGAAAACATGCATTTGATATGGTTCTTCTATCACCACGCCGCTTTCATCAAATTCCCCGTTCTCATCGATCACTTTATTGATGTCGAGTCCCAGGTGACCAGCCATAAAGGGATACATCGCTTTTCGTTTTGAATAGGCATAATCATGGCCTTCATCAGGAAAATGCGCATTCTCAACCAGGTCGGATTTCCCGTAGAATTTATAGATGTTTTGAATATGTGGATACTCCACTTCCGGAACATTCTTTGTCCAGTCCTCTCCATCTGAAATAAGCAGCTGTGGCCTTGGTGCAGCCAGCGCCGCAATTTCCACATTATTGGTTTCGTGATCTACACTTCTATGGATTGGCATGCCACTTTCACCCACGCAACCGCCAAAAAAATGTGCCGAAACCATTACGGCTGGTACAGAAACTGCTACCCGGTCATCGACGGCAGTAAGTAGAAAAGTCTGTGTGCCTCCTCCAGATGCCCCGGTCACACCGATCCTGTCTTCATCCACTTCCGGCAGTGAGCTTAGAAAATCTAATGCACGGATACTGTTCCATAATTGCAGTTTGAGGGTCTTTGGGTGGCGATGTATCCAGCCTGCCTGGCGCATTTCGCCATAACCCACCATATCTATTGATAAAACCACAGCCCCCATCTTTGCCAGTGTCGCACAGCGTTTCTGCATATTCGGGCGATAGCGGCCGTAATTCCCGTCTTTGGACCAATGTCCATGAGGACAAAGAACGGCAGGGATTTTTCCTTCAATACCCGCAGGTTTGTAAAGGCTGCCGGTTACAAATACACCCGGCGTACTCTCAAATGCAACATTTACAACAGTGTAGCCCTTGTACGTTCTGGGATTTCGGTAAATGGGATTTATCCTGACCTTCTCAGGAAGGGGGAAAAGTTCTGCCCCCTTTAGTATGCCCTCGCGAATGGTCACGGCTCGATTTTCCCATTCTTCCAGGTTCTTAGATAGCTCACTAAAACGCTTTAACTGTTGCTTCGCTTCATCTTCTGTCTGGTAATCGCCTACACAGAGCAATGGATTTACCTGTTCCTGGGCCATGGTTAATTGGGCAGGAATCAGCAAAAGGGCAACTACAAAACTTAAATAAAATAATGCGGGGTTCTTACAGGCGGACTTGATCATGTGTTTATAATTTTTAAAGTGGCAGACATACCAATTCCATTTCCAATTTATCATGGAATCATTAACAGGTTATTATTTGATTAAATACTAGGCCTCCAGGATCTCTTTGATGCGGTTTGCCACTATTCTTTCCTGGCCAGGTTGCATCATCCAGGGTGTAATCCCGACAGATTCCTTTCCTCCCACTGTTTCAATGGAAGGATGCCCTTCCCGAAGTTTTTGTCTTAATACGTCGGGGGTCATTTCTGTTTTATCGGGATCCATGGAAATCTTAAGCGAAGGCACATGATTGGCCACCTTAGGCACATGGATCTCAGCTATAACGCCAGGTACAGAAGCTGCTGCATCATGAATGGTTTGAATCATGTTTTCCCATAATATCCATTCCTTTTCATGGTCATTTGCCAGATAAGCTTCCACGGTTGCCAGCATACCCAGTACTTCTTCCTTATTTACCTTCATTCCTCTTCCAACGTTATTGCCCCGTGGTGGTGCATGAAGCCTGGCAGCATCTATATACTTCTTCTTACCAAGCAATAATCCGGCACTCTGGGGTCCCCTCAATCCTTTCCCACCTGAAAAGCAAACCAGGTCAAATCCCATTTCCGTGTACTTCCATAAATTTTCCACAGGTGGAACATCCGCTGCACAATCATTAAAGGAAGGTATGCCATGTTTCTGGGCTATCTCGACAAATTCTTTATCCTGGATCTCGCCGACAAAATTATTACCATTAAAAAACCACATCATGGCAGTTTTTTCGTTAATTGCTTTTTCCAGTTCTTTTCTGGTTTCTGCTGTAACAATTTTTACACCGCAATTTCTAAGGGCATGGTCATATCCAATTTGATGCGACTTCTGCATGAGCACCTCATCCTTCATTCCTTTCAGGTTCGGGATTTGTATCACTTTTTCCTGATCCATTCCCGACAGGACCCCTGCCAGTCCCAAGGTCATAGCAGAAAACGCACCTGCCGAAATGGTAGCGGCCTCACAGTGCAAAAGTTCAGCTATCCTTTCCCCGACCTTGTCCTGAAGGTCATCGAGGAGAACATACTCATTTGTGGCATAGTTATAGGCATCAATAACCTCGGGGCGCATGAGGCATCCAGTCATGAATGTATACGTCCCGGCAGCATTGATAAAGGTCCGTACACCCAGCTCCTTGAAATAATCTCGCCGGGCAAAGGGTGTAGTGGGACTGCCAGCAAAGGTTTCCAGGCCGAACAAACTGCCCACAAGGGGCAGTCCGGCCAGTCTTTTTATTAGTACTCTTCTGGTAACCATATCAGTATGATTAATCCTTGTATGCAATACAATCTATCTCCACGAGTGAGTCTCCAGGTACTCCACCAAATGTCGCAACTGTTGTTCTGACGGGGGGATTATCGCCAAACCTGCCCTTGTAAACTTCATTCATACCTTTATAATCATTCAGATCATGCAAATACACATTCACTTTCAGCACCTTATCCATGGAGGAACCAGCTTTGATCAGTTCTTCTTCCACACTTTTGAGTACATGATCTGTATGTACAGCGATGTCTCCCTCCTCGTGGTATCCCTTACCTGCAATAAAAACCATATTGCCATAGATTGTATGACCGGAAAACAGGGGAGCATTATTAGATGTTGTGATATTTGCGGCCACTTTTTTTAAGGGTTGGCTTGTCTTTTCTGCCGCGTTTACCTTGGTGATTCCTAATCCTAGAGCAGCTGTGGCCAACAGGCCTTTAATTGCATTTCTCCGGGTACTTTTTTCTTTTTTTTCCATAACTTTTTCTTTTTGGGGTATTAATTATTAATTGTAAAACATCCTATCGTGTTCTTATTATTTTTCAACTCCGGCCTGCCACTCAGGCATGGAAATCCCGTTAAGGTCATATACCACTTTCCCCTCCAGGATAGTCAACTCGCATTCCAGTTTTTGGGTTCCCTGTATTTTCTTGCCCCTGACATCAGCAAA
>CAZXOJ010000269.1:0-6117 GCA_964642325.1 uncultured Bacteroides sp.
ACAGTAACAGAATGGATGGAAGTTATGGCATCTACCGATGGAGCAGTTTTCACAACATGCTTCCCCTGGTCACTACGCGATCTCCTTCCGATAATCCAGCCTCTATCATGTAAACCATGCCATCAAGATCACCCGGTACGATCTCCTGTTTCTGGAATACTTCCCCGGTAACCTGTACATATACATAATGCTTTCCCTGCTCCTCCAGAACGGCTTCTACCGGAACAACAATGCAATTTTCAATGGTTTTGGTTTTCAGGTAAAATTCAGCAAATGCCCCTTCAAGCAAATAACCGTTATTCTGTGCTTCGAAATAGACCGGCAGGTACTGGTTGTTCTCGGCGACAGAGGACCCGATGGCCAGCAGTCTACCCTTAAATTCCTTTACATCCCAAACTTTATTGTCATAGGCGGTTTTGAAATTGGTTGAGACAATGTTCTGTATCCTGTGGAAATATTGCTGAGGTACATCAGCCTTTAGGAGGAACAGCCGTTCCGATGAAACTGTTGCGATCAATTGTCCTGTTTCCACAAATTCTCCCTGGGATACTTTCAATTCGTGAATATGCCCGGCAATGGGAGCAACGATTTTCAGTCCACCACTCCTGTAAGATTTTTTGATATTATAATACCTGATGCTGTCAGTGGTGTATTTTGAACGGGTTTCAATAAACTGTCTTTCCGATATGGCATGCTCACGGAACAATTTCAACCTCCGTTCATATTCACTACGGCTTTGCTCAAACCTGGTTTCTGCTTCGGCATATTCTACAGCGATGTTTTCCCTGGCAAGGTCTTGTCCCTGGATGGTCATTAACTCTTCTCCACCATATACATCGGCACCTGCAACCAGGTCATTTTTAGAATATTCCACGATTCCGGAAGTACGAGCAGTGATGACATGTCTCTCCCTTGGCATGGCCAAGATCTCCCCTCCTGCCTTGATGATGCCTGTAAAAGGCACCGGAGCCATCCTGGTAACCGCAAAATCAGATCTCCATGCCTGTTCCTTAGTAAACCTGATGCCGTCTGGATTGTGTTCGTGTGGCTCGGCAGGGTTATGATCATGGTTGTCATGTGCCACCCAGGCATGTTGAGAACCGGTTTTTTCAACATTGCTATCCCGGGTGAATTCAAATCGAATGCTACATTCTCCTTCAATCTCAGGAATCAGACTAAGCTTGAAAATTCCTGGAACTTCGGCCTTTGATACGGATCCTTCCTGTGTCTGTCCGCTTGCATTTTCAAGTTTAATCCGGACCATTCCATCTGGATAGGGTTCATAATTTTCAAGTCTGGTAAGGTGAACCAGGAACTCAGCCTCTTTATTAAACATTAATCCCGGGTGCTCAACAAAAAATTCTGTATTCCCGGTATAAAGGGTAATCTGGTGAACCTCATCACTGACATGTATATGACCATCTCCACCAGCTTGCTGGCCCTTTTTGTTACCGCCACAGGCAGCTATTAGAAAAATGATTAATGGGAGTGCGATTAAATTCTTCATGATAAATGATAGACTTTGACCGGGTATTATTCCGCGATCGAATTAATAAGATGGATTAATTAAAAAGAGAAATAAGCTCAGGACAGGCATGGAGGGCCCCTGAGGCTACAAACCGATCCGGCCAATCGGTCCCGGACCAGAGGTGAACCCCCTGGTTCACGAAATTGTTTTTGAAAAGGGATAGCCTGTACAATTTCGTTTACCACTGTGAGGCAAATTTCTTTTACAAGCTTTGTTGGTTTGTTATTACTGTATTTTTCTTGAATCGGGTAATACTCTATCCCATTGAATGCATGGCAATGATGTTTGGGATTCTCCGTATATAAAGTATATCCTTCAGCATCTCCATCCCAGCAGTTATGGCAAGTATGAATGCTGTCAATATGATGATGGTGGGGGACAATATTATGTCCCAGGTTAGTTATTAATACACTGGCAAACAGGATGGCTATGAATTGCTTTTTCAGCATAGAGGGTTCAAATATAATCGATTAAGTCCACAGAACAAGGGAATTAATTGTAGTTTTGCATACCTGTTTTACAACATATATGGACAATCATCCAAAGACCATCGTCAAAGCTTCCTGGGTAGGAGTGTTAGGAAATGCCTTGTTATCCCTGCTTAAAATAGTCATCGGGATCGTATCTGGAAGCCTGGCTGTAATTGCTGATGGAATTGATTCGGCCAGTGATATTGTCACTTCCCTGATCACGCTCTTTACTGCCCGTATCTTGATGCGCCCACCTAACATCCGCTATCCTTATGGTTACATGAAGGCAGATACCATTGCCACCAAAGCCCTTGCCTTTGTAATCCTTTTTGCCGGTGCCCAACTGGCCATCAGCACGGTAAGGAACTTTTTGGAGGGTGCTGAGCGGGAACTACCCGGTATGCTGGCTGTATATGTCACCATCGTTTCCATCATAGGTAAATTCCTGCTGGCAAGACATCAACTCAGCAAGGGAAAACAGACCAATAGTGAAATGTTGAAGGCAAATGCCCGCAATATGCAGAACGATATATTGATCTCAGCATCCGTACTTATTGGATTGGTATTTACTTTCCTGCTAAAAATGCCTATACTGGACTCTGTGACTGCACTGTTCGTTAGTGTCTGGATACTGAAAGTGGGCTTCCAGATCTTCATGCAAACAAATCGGGATCTTATGGATGCCAATACCGAACCTGAACTTTACCGCTTGGTTTTCGGGGCCGTAGATATGGTAGAGGGAGCAACTAATCCGCACAGGTTAAGGATTCGCAAGATTGGCAATTATTATATGGTGGCCATGGATATAGAGGTGAACGGGGAACTTTCAAGCCGGCAGGCCCATGAGATTTGCATAAAGGTGGAAAACAACATTCGGCAGTCCATCGATAATGTATTTGACATAATGATCCATATCGAACCAGCTGGATACGAGCACGGGGAAGAAGTTTATGGTGTCAGTCCGAAGAATCTCCTTGAACATTAGAAAGACTTCAGCCTCAAACCAATATAGAGTGTCCGTGGCAGGGAGGGACCATAAACATAGTTACTATCCCGGTTTTTTCCTGAATCAAAATCATCCTGGTAGGCATTGGTAATATTCTTAACACCACCAAAAATTTCTATACCTGAATCCAGTGTTTCCACGATAAAAGTATATCCCAGTTTGAAATCCAGTTCGGTAAAAGCCCTGGAGGTTTTGTATTCATCTACAGATTGCTCTGGTGCACCGGCATAATGGACAAGTTCCATGGGCCCGGTATAAACACTGCTGATAGATGCATTGAATCTGCTCCCAGGCGTGAATGAAAAGGTAAGGTAACCATAGGTATTTGGTGTACGCATAAATTCTTGCCTTGGGGAGAGTCCCTCAATATACTCCACAGCCTCATCATAAAAGCTCGTCTGAAGAGTTAGTCCGGCTTCAAGCTGTACAATTCGGTTATAATTACCTCTCAGTTCCAGGGTTCCACCCTGGACTGTAGCTCCCGATCCATTACGCTTCTCGAAACGCTGGCCAAATTCATCTTCGCCAATTGGTTGCAGGTAGAAAGCGTCATTTAATTTGGTATAAAAACCTTCCAGGGTAAATCCGGCGACAAAGTTGGCTGTAGCCTTGTCGTAATTGACCGATCCGCTGAAGCTATTTGATCTTTCTTCTTTTAAATCAGAAGCAAGGCTGATGCGCGAGACACCTCCAGCTGCAAAGGCGATGTGCATATCCGCATCGAAAGCTTGCGGTGCGCGAAAACCTGTCCCCCACGTCAATCTGAACTGCATATAGTTCTTCAGTCGGTAGAGGAGAGAAACCCGTGGGCTAAAAATAGCATGATCGACCAGGTTATGTTTATCGACACGGAGGCCGGCCAGGAAAGTAAAATTTGTGCTCAGTCTCCAGTCACTCTGTATAAAACCGGCTATGTTCCTGGTTACCTGGTCTATCTCGTAATTATAAGCTGGTATGGTGTCGAATACATCATCGAATACATATTCGGCTCCTGCTGTCAGTACATTTTCCCCACCGAGGAAATTCATAAAATTATGGTTTACTTGGGTCCCAGCCTGGAGGGTGGTGTTTTTGGTGGTTCCATATGGTGGGTTCAGGGTATGGATGAGGATATCATCTGCCTCATCCGGCATGATACCAGTATAATGCCTGCGCCCGGTGTTTTGTCCGGCAAAGTAGGCAATGAAGGAACTTTTTTCCTGGTTAAAATTGATCTGGTAATCGAGTCCCCCCATAAATACATCATGTGTCCTTTCTTCTGATTGCTGTGCCAGGTATGCCGGATCATCAACAATTTCTCCTCCATAACGGTATTCCCTCAAGCTGCTGAAATTCAACTCCAGTTTCTGATTGTAGGTAGGTTTAAAAAATAGGTTGGCTCCAAATGAATTATTTTCCAGCCTTGGGAGTTCGGAGAAATTATCTCCATCGTGATCATATGCCTCCCTAATCCTCCGGTTCACAAATATGGCAGCTCCGGCATTCCCTTTATGTGTGAGCATACTGATATTGCCGCTGAGCGTATTGTCAGTAGCACCACCATTTATATTGTAGGTTGTGGCACTCAGATCATAACTGCTTTCAGTGGGGATACGGGTAATGATATTGACTGTACCGCCTACGGCGCTAGATCCGTAAAGCGCTGATCCGCCACCCCTTACCACTTCGATCCGGTCAACCATGTTGGCAGGGATTTGTTCCATGCCGTAAAGGCCTGTAAGGGGACTGAATATCGGGCGGCCATTAATTAGGATCTGGGAATACCCACCTCCCAGACCGTTCATTCTCAGTTGTGTATAGTTACAGGTCTGGCAATCAGTCTCAACCCGGAGACCGGGCTGGAAACGGAGTCCTTCAGATATATTGCAAGCTTGGACGTTACCAAGAGCTTTGCTATCGAGAACATTGACAATGACAGGTGATTCGGTCTGGCGTTTAAAAGTTTTGGTACCTGTCACTACCACTTCCTCCAGGTTCATCGTTTTTTCTTCCAGTATGAAATTTATCTCCCGGCTCTCACCAGCTGTAATGGTAATTGATTTCTTGACGGTTGTATATCCAATGGCACTGGCAACAAGGGTAAAGGAGCCCTCAGGAAGGTTGACAAGCATATAGTGCCCGGTGATATCCGTTGTTGATCCTTTACCGGTTTCTTCCAGGTAGATATTTACAAAGGGGACATGTTCTCCGAGTGATTGAACATCCCCAAAGATGTTAGCATCTGTTTTCTGGCCTTTGGCAGCAATATTGACAAAGGTGAGGAGGGCAAAGAAAATGATGTATTTTGTTGTTTTCATTTGATTTGGATTGCCAATGTTAAGGTAAAAAGTCAACATATATAAAATCTGAGAAATCCGAATTCAGCAACAGCCGTATCTGATTCACATTAATTTCTGTCATCCGGTGATCGGCATATTGTTTTTCCACTGTAAGTTTTGTCCCGAGGTTTATATCATTCCTGTTGCAAAAATCAAAAAATTCCCTGTCTGAACCTATAAGTCGGGTGATAGCATAATTCTTTTCCGGATCAGCACTCGATAAAGGGATATGACCGAACTCCTCCTTCATCTCGCCATCCAGACTGGGGATGGGATCACCATGTGGATCCACTTCAGGATCTCCAAGGTATGAACTGATCTTTTCTGCCAGGAATTCAGATGTCTGATGTTCGAGCATCTCAGCCTCCCGGTGGATCTCATGAAGTGACATCTGAAAAGTTCTATGCAAAAAGGTTTCCCACAAACGATGTTTCCTTATCAGTTTAAGTGCCATTTTTCTACCTTCAGCAGTAAGTTCCAGCTGACGGTATTTTTCATAATGCACCAGTTTTTTATCCGACAGGTTACGGGCCATGTCAGTTGCAGCAGCACTCGTGATACCTAAAGCCTTGGCAATGGATCCCGGCTTGGTATCAAAGCAATTGTTCTGCTCATGCATAAAGATCACCTTTATGAAATTTTCAGCTGACATGGAAAATTTATCAAGCATCACTAAATATAGTTTTAAGTAAACTTTAAAGTATAAGCAAATATATAAAACTATCTATGATTTACAAAAAAGCACCATTCCGGAAATTCGATGTTGTCCTCTGCCGTCGTTCGGAATCTCGGGAG
>CAZXOJ010000270.1:0-2175 GCA_964642325.1 uncultured Bacteroides sp.
CACTGCCAGTTTACAGTTGAACGGTGGGAGCCCGTTACCCTGGGTGCAGCCGTGGTTTTTGATGCAGGGGTTGTCTTGGGAGCAGGGATTGTTTTGAGGGTAGGAGTTGATTTGGGGGTAGGGACTGTTTTGGATGCTGGCGTGGTTTTCGATGCTGGCGTGGTTTTGGGTTCTTCCATGATTTCAAAATATTGATTTTGTAGCATAAATGTAATCCATTTATTTATATTTAACATGCACATGCGAAAACTGCTTACATATCTCCTGGGATGCTGGATGGCTATGGCAGTTTCCGGACAGGTCACGGCCACAACTGATGCAGACAGCAGCAGACGGAACACCAAGTTTGCAGGCTTCCCTGTACTTGGTTATTCCCCTGAAACCAGGATCATTGGCGGAGTATATACGCAGCTGTTAATGGGCGATCCCCTGCTTAGACGACCCTCCACCATTGGTCTTAGCCTTCTGGTCTCCCAAAACCGACAGTTTTCTATAAACCTTCTTCCTGATATCTGGCTGAGAGATAATACATACCGGCTTGGCGGTGAACTAAAATGGCAATACTGGCCAGATAAGTTTTATGGGATAGGGAACGATACCAGGAAAGAGGACGAGGAATATTATGTATCAAGGATCTGGGGAATTAAACTGGATATGTTGAGGATGGTGACGAGGGACTTATACGCAGGTGTTTTGTTAGAAATTGAGAACAATAATATTGTTGAATATGATACCGTATCACATGCCTCCCTTCCAGAGGGTAGCATCCCAGGCAGCGAACATGCTACTATATCAGGGATAGGCCTGACATTGGCATGGGACAGCCGGTCAGATATTTTACTGCCTGCTTCCGGAGCCTACTACCAGTTCCGACTGGTATATTTTAACCAAGCCATGGGCTCAACCTACCCGTATACCAAATGGATTGTTGATCTCAGGAAGTACTGGACCCTGGGAAAAGATCATCTATTATTTGTCCAGGCGTATGGAAAATTCCTCTGGGGAAGGGAGGTCCCATTCCGTAATATGGCTATGCTCGGGGGCGATAAATTACTGCGTGGATATTTCAAGGGCCGGTACCGGGATCATAACATGTTTTTGGGACAGGTGGAGTATCACAGTCCCTACATATGGCGGTTCGGCCTGGTTGCCTTCGCTGGAGCTGGTGATGTTTTCCATTCTGCCTCCACACTGCAAGATATCCGTATCAAACCAGCTGGGGGAATTGGCGTACGATTCAAGCTTTTTAAAGACCGCCGGATGAATTTGCGTTTGGATCTTGCAGCCGGAAAAGATGACCAGGGGATTTACCTCGGTATCCTGGAAGCATTTTAATACTATTTAATAAATCAGGTAAATGAGAACCATGAAAAAGAAAAAGCTCATCCTTTTACTATTAGCCCTGGCTGTTTTGTCCTGTAAGGAGCAAGAGAAAAAGGAGGATAAGATAACAGTACGAGACATTGCTGCAGCAGAAAGGCTTTTCGGACTAGCGTTCAGTAATGCTGAACGGGACAGCATGATTAGATCTGTCAACAGGAACCTGGAATCCTTCCATGCCATTCATGAATTCAGCCTGGAAAACAGGATAGCCCCAGTCCTGGTATTTAATCCCATTCCCACAGGGTTTCAACCTGACCTGGAAAGCAGGCCTGTCGAATGGCCCTTGCCGGAGGAAGTCTCTTTACCCGAACACAGGGATGAACTTGCCTTCTACAGTGTGGCAGCACTTTCTGTCCTGATTAGGACAAAGAAGATCTCTTCCTTTGAACTTACCAGGTTCTTCCTGGATAGGCTGAAAAAATACAGTGATACCCTTGAATGCCTGGTTACGCTCACCTCCGATGTGGCTCTTGAGCAGGCCAGGCAGGCCGACTTGGAATTAAGCAAGGGTGTTTACAGGGGACCATTACACGGGATCCCTTATGGCATAAAAGATCTTTTTGCGTACCCGGGTTACCCTACAAGCTGGGGAGCCATGCCATTCAAAGAACAGGTTATTGACGAAAAGGCAACAGTGATCCGCAAGCTGGAAGAGGCAGGTGCCATTTTACTGGGAAAGCTTACCCTGGGTGCACTTGCCATGGGTGATGTCTGGTATGGTGGCAAAACGAGAAATCCATGGAACCTGGAAGAGGGCTCCAGCGGGTCTTCCGCAGGATCTGCGGCGGCGAC
>CAZXOJ010000270.1:2275-6099 GCA_964642325.1 uncultured Bacteroides sp.
CATGGAACCTGGAAGAGGGCTCCAGCGGGTCTTCCGCAGGATCTGCGGCGGCGACTGCAGCCGGACTTGTACCCTTTGCCATCGGTACGGAAACCTGGGGTTCCATCGTTTCTCCAAGTACACGCTGTGGGGTAACGGGACTCCGCCCCACCTTTGGCAGTGTAAGCCGGGCCGGAGGAATGGCTCTTTCCTGGAGCATGGATAAAGCAGGGCCAATTTGCCGATCAGCGCTTGATTGCGGACTCGTTTTCCAGGCCATAACAGGTGTTGACCCGGCAGATCCCGCTACCCTGGATATCCCATTCAACTATGCACCCATCACACATCTGAGTACCCAGAAGATTGCCTATCTCGGTATTCTTTTTAACGATGAACAGGGCAATCGAGAAAATGACAGTCTAACCCTTGAAATATTCAAAGAGCTGGGGGTTGAACTTCATACAGTTACTCTTCCCGATGATTTACCGGTGGATGCCCTGTCCATCATCCTAAATGTAGAAGCTGCAGCAGCTTTTGATGAGTTGACCAGGAGCAATCAGGATGATCTTCTTGTACGACAGGGTCGCTGGGCCTGGCCGAATAATTTCAGGAAGGCAAGAATGATCCCTGCTGTCGAATACATTCAGGCCAATCGCATACGCAGCATATTGATCAGCCAGATGAATGAGCTTTTCCAGGATTATGATGTGATCATTGCCCCTACTTATGGTGGAGACCAGGGATTGATGACCAACCTGACAGGGCATCCCTGCCTGGTAATGCCAAACGGGTTCAACGAGAAGGGAGGTCCCGCCAGCATTTGCCTGCTTGGAAACCTTTTCAGCGAAGGCAAGCTGATCGAGATTGCCCGCCATTATCAGCTGGCCACAGGATTTGAAGATCAACATCCGCCCCTGTTTCAATAATACAGGCAGTCATCCCAATTTTCATCAAATTGTCCGCCTGATCATGAGACTTTTCGGGAGTTAATATTATTTTTAAACAAATTTTACACGGTCCATGATTAAAGGAATGAAATCCTCTTTGCTGTATTATCTCAGATACACAATATTCTTACTGGGTATCCAATCCTTCTTCCGCATACTTTTCATGATCATTTACAGCAGCAGATCCAAAGGTATAGAGGTTCCGGATCAATTGATGGCCATGGTATATGGTTTGAAGTTGGATCTCTCCCTGACAGGGTATTGTTTACTTATTCCTACCCTGCTACTGTTTCTCTCAAGTCTAATGAAAAAACTTCCGGTCCGGCGCTTCCTGGATATTTACACCTTCATCATACTTCTTGTACTTATTCCGCTGTTTTTCACAAACCTGGTCGTCTATAAATACTGGAACTTCCCCATTGACAGGTCCATATTTGATTATCTGAACACACCGGGGGAAATGTTTGCATCCCTGAGCCCTTTCAGATTGATCCTCCAAATCGGATTGATCGCGGCTTTCTTTTACCTGGTATATTTTATTATTTACCAGCGATGGATATCAAAACCATTCAAGGTAGAACCAGGGATATACTGGGCTCAACCAGTATTCTATTTGCTTTGTATCCCTCTCCTGATAATACCTATACGCGGGGGACTCCAGACGGCGCCTATAAATACAGGCTCGGTATACTTCCACCAGGATGCCCATGTCAACCATACGGCCGTGAATCCGGTCTGGAACCTGGTCTATACGATAACAGAAGGCGAGAAGTTATCACAATCTGTTAGTTATATGTCAGATGCGGAGGCCAATGAAATCGTACAGGGCATGATAAAGCGTGATCAAAATCCTTTGCCTATTCTGAATAATGCTTCTCCGAATATCATCATCATCATGCTGGAGAGCATTTCCCTCCCTGTGATTGCAGATTTGAGCGGGGACAAAGATGCAGCGCCCAATCTCAATGGCCTGATCCAGGAAGGTGTATATTTTGACAGGATGTATGCCGCCGGAACCATGACGGACAGGGCCCTGGGTTCTATCCTTGGAGGCTATCCGGGGATTCCAGGTACCTGTGTGATCTACTACGAGCAAAAAACCGAGAAGATTCCCAATCTCAATAAAAAACTCAAATCCCAAGGTTATGGATCAGCTTTTCTGTATGGCGGGGATATTGATTTTGCTCATATAAGGTCATTTCTGCTCACCGGTGGTTTCGAGAAAATCATATCTGAATATGATTTTGACCCTGAACTTCCACGTTCAAACTGGGGCGTACCCGATCACTTGACTTTTCAACGACTGCTGGAAGAGACAGACAAGGCATCTTCTCCATTCTTTCATATCCTGCTGACCCTGTCAAGCCATACTCCTTTCGATGTTCCGATGGAAACCGTATTCCCGGGCAATGATTTAAATATGAAATACCTGAATTCTGTCTATTATACTGATAAGGCACTTGGAGACTTTGTTAGGGCGGCAAAGACGAGGGACTGGTGGGATGAAACACTGTTGATCCTGGTGGCTGACCATAGCTGCCGTGTGGGAAACCTTAAAGAGTATGAAGAAAAACGCTTCAGGATCCCCATGCTCTGGCTTGGAGGAGCATTGGCAGTAAGGGATACAGTGATCAGTACTTATGGTTCACAAACTGATCTTCCTTTTACCCTGCTTGGACAATTGAATTTTCCACGTGAGGATTTTGTATTCAGCAATGATTTACTATCAGAAAACTCCAATGCCTTTGCTTACTATACATTTCATGACGGAATAGGGTTCATCAGTGACAGCTCATATGCTGTATACAGCCTCACAACAGACGACTATCTTATAGAAAAGGATATAAATTCCGAAAAGGGCCTGAAAAAAGGACTGGCCTATTTACAATACCTACTCGAAGCATTTAATAAGCTGTAGCTTTTATGCAGTCAGAAATTTTGAAAATCCTATTCATCATCAATCCCATTCTAGAAAAAAGGAGAGGAGTGAAGCTTGAAAAGCTGATTTCAGATTTCCTCGATCCTGGCCTGTTTGAACCATCCATAGTGTATTCTGACTTCCCCGGGCATGCCCGGGACCTGGCCCGGATGGGCATGGACAAATACCATGTAATTGTTGCCGGAGGCGGAGATGGGACGGCGATGGAGATAGGAAGCCAGTTAATCCATTCCAATGTAATACTCGGGATCCTTCCTATGGGTTCGGGGAAGGGGCTGGTACGATCTCTCGGCATCCCTTTGGATATCCGGAAGGCAATACAAACTCTTAATGACCTGAAAGTTATTGAGATAGATACGGGCATGGCCAATCAATTCAGGTTCATCAGTATTGCCGGAATTGGCTTTGATGCCGTTGTTGCCCATGCATACTCCCGCAAATCCGGCAGGGGATTTTTTACCTATGCTTTTCAATCCGCCAGGAACCTGGTCAAATATAAAAGTATTCCCGTACAATTAAAGACGGGTCAGATAGACATCTCCACCCAGGCATTCCTGCTCAGTTTTGCCAATTCCAGCCAATGGGGCTATGGGGCCCTTATCAATCCACATGCCAATACTGGTGATGGATTGCTGGATCTTTGCCTGTTGAAGAACTTCCCCAGGATTTTAAGTCCCCTGCTGGCCATAAAGTTATTTAACGGATCCATCCACAGGTCTGGATTTTTAGATATCCTACCTGTTAAACAGGCGGAAATTGGCGGCAATGATAAGTATATCGGGCATATCGACGGTGAGCCGGTCGAATTTACCACACCGATTAAAATCACAGTAGATCCAGCAAGCTTAAAAATCATCACAGGCTAGCAGGGAGCCCAGAACAGATCCTATTGATAAGATTTCGTATATTATGCGCATGAAATATAATAAACTTGAGATTGAAACAGCGGATCAGCTTGT
>CAZXOJ010000271.1:0-6097 GCA_964642325.1 uncultured Bacteroides sp.
CCGGGAGGGGAGATGTTGTGATGGACTTACCTCAAGGAGACTATGCAGGGGACAGCGTGACAGTATTACAGTAAAAAAACCCGCAGATCATTGACCTGCGGGGACTTGTTTCGGGATTCTCCTTATACTTTATCGGGAACAACATAAGGAGCCCTGTAATTCCTGGTCAGCATTTTGTCCGCTTCCGGATCGTTGATAAACTTCTCTGCTTTTGGATTAAAAGTAAGCTGCCGGCCCAGGCGGTAGGAAATATTACCCAGGTGAGCCAGTCCGGATGAAAGATGGGCAGTCTCAACCGGTGCGTGCAACTTGGTCTTATCGTGGGCCCTCACGGCATCTATGAAGTTCTGGAAATGGTCACCACCATCTTTCCCTTTCTGACCCGGAGTCCTTTCCTGGCCCAGGTATGTCTCGTAGGTGTCATAACCTTTGATCACCATGTAGCCCTTCTCTCCATAAAAGATATTCCCTACACCAGCTCCATCCTCAAGATTGGTACACCAGTGCCGAACCTCAAATTGGATCATCTTCTTCTCAGCCGGGTAATGGTAGATGGATGTTTGCACTTCGGGTACCTCCTTGCAATCATCCCATAGGAATTTTCCTCCCATGGAGGTGATCTTTGTCGGGAATCCTACATCTAGTCCCCACATACAAAGATCAGTCTCGTGTATCCCCTGGTTCCCTACATCCCCATTGCCATAATCCCAGTGCCAGTGCCAGTTGTAATGAACAAGGTTCCTTGTGAACGGACGTTTGGGTGCCGGTCCGGTCCACATATCATAATCTACCCCCTCGGGGACAGGCTCAAATCCCTGATCTCCAATATCTGCCCTCCACCTGAATACCAGTCCCCGGGCCATATAAACATTCCCTATATACCCATCACGCAGCAGCTGAATGGCCTCTCTTATCGCTTTTGAACTTCTCAGCTGGACCCCATGCTGAACGATGCGGTCGTATTTAGCAGCTGCTTCGACCATCTTCCGGCCTTCCCAGAGGTTATGCGACCCGGGCTTCTCCACGTATACATCCTTACCAGCCTGGCAGGCCCAGATGGTAGATAGTGCATGCCAGTGATTGGTGGAAGCGATGGAAACGACGTCTATGTCTTGATCATCCAAAATCTCACGCTGATCCTGAACCGCCTTCATCGTGGTATTATATTTTTCACCATACTCCTTTGCCCGTTCCTGGCAAATATTCATATCCGGGTCCACCAGTGTTGTCACCTGTACATTATCCAGGTTCATGTAGCCATCGATATGGTTTTTCCCACGTCCATTTACACCCAGCACCGCGACGTTTACGCGGTCATTGGCCCCAAATGCCTGTGCTGGGATTATTGTTGGAAGGGATAGTGCGGCACCAACCAGGGCTGTGTTTTTAACAAACTGTCTTCTGGGGATATTCTTTTCCGGTTTCATGGTTTATGATATTAGTTCAACATATTTTTTAGTCCTTTAAAGATAAGTAAAGAATCCTATACACGATGAGGATTTTGTTTGCTTTGAATAGCAGAATAATGTAACTTATCACTTTCATGGCGGGTAGTAGTTTAACGGTGTTATAGAAGGCCAGGAGAACCACTATGAGAATAATTGCACCCCTTGTATTCCTATGTTCCCTTTTCCAGTTGGCACCCTCATCCAGGGTCCTTGCTCAAATAATGCTTTCTCGAGATCCTGTTTATAAGCCTTTCATAGAATCGCATGGGAAAAATTTAAAATCACTGTCCTTGCTAAATACCAATCCATTGCTCCGGGACTACGATGTCAAATTCTATAAGCTGGATATTAGCGCTGGTAATAAATCGGATCATATCCAGGGGAATGTTACCATGTTAGCCCGGGTCGAGAACAATCCCCTTTCCACGCTGGTGGTGGAGCTTCACAATGGACTGGTGGTGGACCGGGTTCTGGTTAACGGAGAAGAAAAGCAATTCAGCCATGTTGGCGAAGAGATCAATATCTCCCTCGGAAATCCCCTGGATACAGGAACCATGGTTAAAAGCCAGATCTTCTATGGCGGACAGACGGGAAGTGGAATGGTCACGGAAACGGATGAAGAATGGGATATACCGGTTACTTATACCAGCTCGGAACCTTTCTTCTCAAAGGACTGGTTTCCTTGTAAAATGGACCTGGAGGATAAAGCCGATTCGGTGCATGTTTTTGTAACTACTGAATATGGACAGAAGGCTGTTTCCAATGGGATCCATACTGGGACAACCTATTTTCCTAATGGCAAGGTAAGGTATGAGTGGAAGTCAAACTATCCCATCGCCTTTTACCTGATCTCCTTTGCTGTAGCTGAATATCTTGAATACAATATCGAGGCGCGTCCAGCTGGATCATCCAATCCCATATTCATTCAAAATTTCCTGTATAATAGGACAGGATGCCTGGAGACATACAGGGACCAGATAAATGTCACTATCCCCATTATGGAACTGTTCTGTGACCTTTTCGATTCTTATCCATTCCGTGAGGAGAAATATGGGCATTATTTGTGGCCCAGGGGAGGAGGTATGGAGCACCAGACAATGACAGGTATGGGGAACTTTGAGTTTTACCTGGTGGCACATGAACTGGGTCACTCATGGTTCGGGAATTATGTGACTTGTGCCAGCTGGCAAGATATCTGGATCAATGAAGGATTTGCCACCTATGCGGGGTACCTGGCAACTGAGAACCTGGGGCCTCAATATGCAGATGCTGAGCGGGCCTACCGGTTTGATCGGGCCAGGATGGAACCTGATGGGACGGTGTATGTCCCTGATGAAGAGGCTGATGATCCTTCCAGGATATTCAATGGAAACCTTTCTTATAGTAAGGGAATGGCCCTGGTACATATGATTAGGTTCGAGTTGCATGATGATGAGATGTTTTTCCGGACCCTCAGGAATTTTATTGCCAGGTATGCCAACAATGTGGCAACGGGAATTGATTTCAAGGATGTCCTGGAGGAAACTTCCGGCATGGATTTTACCAACTTCTTTGATCAATGGTACTTCGGGGCTGGCTATCCTATATACCAGGTAAACTGGGAGCAGCAGGATCAGACTGTGATCCTCGAGTCGACCCAGACAACATCTTCGACCCGGACCACCTTGTTTAAAATGCCAATGGAGTACAAGCTGTTTTACCCGGGAGGGGATACAACTGTCAGGGTCCAGCATTCAGTCAATGAGGAAACATATGCATTCAATGTAACTCAATCGATAGACAGCATTCAGATCGATCCTGGCAATGAGGTCCTAATTGGTGTAGCAGGTGTCCAGGAGATCACACTGAAAAAGAGCAGCAGTGAAAGATTCTCCCTATTCCCGAATCCGAATAATGGATCTTTTACATTCAAATTAATTGATGTACTGGAGGAAGAATGGTCGGAAAAAACCCTGGAGGACATAAAAGTTGATGTATTCAATGTAAGGGGCCAACGGATATACAGCAGGAGGTACGAGGGCTGCCTCCCCTATATGACCTATGCAGTCGGGACAGAAGACCTGGCCAGGGGGATCTATTTTGTGCGTTTTGCTTATAGCAGCGGTTTTGAAATTAAAAAGATCATTGTTGAATGAAAAGGGTAATGCCTGTCATATTAGTTGCTCTACTGACCACCACCCTGACTGTTGAGGGTCAGTTCATTAATAGCGTGGGGATCAAAGCGGGCATTTCCCTGGCCAACCAGGACCTTCAAATCACCTCCATAGATTATACGCTCAAAACCGATCCTGTTATAGGTCCGGCTGCAAGCATTTTCCTGGAGGCCTTCAGGGGTAAGCGCTTTAGTTTTCAGACCGACATTGCTTTTGTGACCAAAGGGAGTAAAACCACAACCCAATCGGTCACTGTCAACCACCTGGACAATGATAATATCGTTGTGAATGAGGGTGATCTAAAGGTTTCGAAGTTCTACTACATCTGTGTGTCACCAATGGCCAGGTACAGGATTGACCTGGAAAGTATCATTCCCTATGCTTTGCTTGGTCCCAGGGTGGATTTTCTGTTGAGGTACAAGACCGATTCGGATTATCCACTGGAGGAGCAGAACAAGGTCATTCTTGGATTGACCGGTGGACTGGGGGCTGAGTTCAATCTCGATAAATTTGGTATATTCATAGAGTTCCAGTACCAGTCTGATGCAATGCCCGTTACGGGCAACGACCCCCTTCTGATCAATAACAATATCTTTCTCTTCACCCTGGGAATAAGATACCTGAATTTAAAATGAGGTACTTTCCTTGTTTTAAGTAACATTACTCAAGCAATTCCGTAGAAGGGTATATGCTACAAGAACTTAGGAATTTTGTTTCTGGTTATCCGGACAATTTCGGATTCCAGTTTGATGATGAGGTTTTTCTTCAAGGCATGAAATTTTCTTTCAAGGAAAAATATCCATGGAAGAGCAGGAAGGAGATGAAGGATTTCTTCGAAAAGCTGTATGCTCACAAATCAACTGACAGTTATAATAAGATAATCGAGTGGAAAAACATCCTCCACCAGGAACAAATACATATTTTTCATTCTAGTGCATTTATCCTGAGGTTATCATCCTTATTAATGATCACTGCCGGAATAGTTCTTATTGCCCTGCAACAAGCATTGCCTTCCCTGGTATTTGTTAACACCGGTATCTTAATGCTATTTTGTGATATGTGGTTCAGGAGGAGAGCCTCCAAATCCCGCAAGTCATGGATATTGATTACAGGGCTTCTTAAAACCCTGATAGAGCAGCAAGAAAAAGAACAAGAGGAAGCTGCTTAGGATACTGCATCCATTCTCCCGGTTTTTCTATCTTTAACCTATATGGACCTGTCCATAGTAATACCTGTTTTTAACGAGGAGCAGAAGATCAGGCATGATATCATTGCTGCTTCTGAATTCCTGTCAACTCAAAAGATGACAGGGGAGATTATTGTGGTTGATGATGGCAGTACCGATCAAACATCAGAACATGCTAAGAATATCGTTTTGGATGAAAGTGTCAACCTGAAGATCATTGGGTATAAAGAGCATACAGGAAAAGGCAAGGCTGTTAAAACAGGAATACTGGAGGCCTGTTCCAATCAAATCATGTTCATTGACAGCGGCAACTGTGTACCTTATGAAAATATAAACAGGGGTATAGCCCTGTTGAATGGAAGAAATTGTGAAATAGCCCATGGCTCACGATTTCATGCTGATAGCTCTATTGTACGGCCGAGGAAACAATACAGGAAGCTGGTCTCCTACCTTTTCCGTAAATATATCCGGGTTCTCAGCCGGATACCTAAGGGCCTTACGGACACTCAATGCGGCTTGAAGATCTATCCTAAAGCCATCGCCCATGAACTGTATACTGCGAGTATTACCGATGGATTTTTATTCGATGTTGAAATCATTCTGCGGGCCAGGGAAAAAGGATACAAGATCCTGGAGTTCCCTATTGAATGGACTTCAGATCCTGACAGCCGCCTGTCGGTCAGAGGCACCTTCCTGAGCATGTTTTCTGAATTGCGCATGATAGACAAGGCTCTGAAATCATCCGGACTAAACAGCTAGTTTCCTGCCTTCATATCTTCTGGCAAGAGATCCCACAAGTCCTTTCTGACATACGTACGAAGTTCCAATCCGGGACGCAGTTCCTTACTACTGTTGAAGAGCGAAATGTAGAGATATCGTTGGCCCGGAGCTGGCAGGGTATACAATTTATTGATCAGTTCTTTCTCCACAGATGCCGCTGCAATGATCAAGGGGGCCGCCGGCTGATCGTTCTCAACATGGTCCCACCAGGCCACATTACTATTAGTGCGCAGATACCAGGGGAGGGGCCAATATTCATGGCCGGGAATGATAATTTCAATTTGTACGTCCCTTCCATCAGGATGAACCTGTCCAACCCGGGAAACCACTTCAGCAATATCCGTTACATCCTCTCCAGTATGTGCATAAACATAGGGGTTTGCAGGCTCGGAATAATACCTGAAGTTTATACTGTAACTGTTATACAACCAGTGAACAGCACCCAAAAGCACCAAAACAGTAATACCTGATTTCAACCATTGGACCGTTCTGATACGAATAATATGAACTATCCCATAACCTGCCAGCAA
>CAZXOJ010000272.1:0-6094 GCA_964642325.1 uncultured Bacteroides sp.
TATTTATATTTTTCATTGTTGTTATAGCCTGTTCTATGATAGTAATGCCCGTAAAATTCCCATAAACCTGCTCTGTTATCCTGGTTGAGGAATGCCCCAACCATTGACTAACTATTTCCATTCTTACACCGTTGTTTAAGAGCATTGCAGCGCATGTATGACGGGCCATGTGTGCAGTGATATTCTTTTCCACCCCTGCCAGGAAAGCAACTTCCTTAATGTATTTATTCGTCTTGTCGTGCGAAATTACCGGAAGGGTATATTTGCGAAAAACCAATAAAAAAGGGGTGTTCGAAAAACACCCCGGAGAGCCTCCCATCGGATTTGAACCGACGACCTGCTCATTACGAGTGAGCTGCTCTACCGCTGAGCTAAGGAGGCTTTAAATCTGGGACAAAAATACAATTTTTTCAATTTTGTGATATACCCAGTAATGCTTTTACCCGTTGAGAGAGCGGCGGGTGTGAATAATGAAAGAAAACATATGCCGGGTGTGGTGTGAGATTACTCAGGTTTTTTCGCGAGAGCTTTTTGAGCGCATCTACCAATGGCTGGGGCCTGAACATCTCACTGGCGTATCGGTCTGCCTGGTATTCGTTCTTTCGTGACATAACGTTCATTCCTATACCGAGGAGCAGAGACAGGGGACTATACAGCATTCCGAAGGCGATCAAACCGATATGAAAACTCGGTTGAGAGGCATCCAGGGCTTCAGATAGGACCGGACTTCCCACAAAAAGTGACAGGATATACAGGATGGCACCGGTCTGAATGATGGATAAGATGACACCTGTCAGTGTATGTTTTTTCTTATAATGCCCAATCTCGTGGGCCAGCACACCTACAATTTCATCAATTTCCAGGTCATTAATCAAAGTATCATACAGTACTATGCGTTTCTTGGCACCCAGTCCTGTAAAATAAGCGTTAGCCTTGGTTGAACGCTTGGATCCATCAATCACGAATATATTCTTTAGCGTAAATCCTGCCTTGTCACTAAATGTTGTAATGGCATCCCTCAACTCTCCTTCTTCCAGGGGACTTTGTTTGTTAAACAAGGGAACAATCAGGTTGGAATAGAACATGTACATGAAAACGGTATAAATACTGATAAAGATCCAGGCAAAGATCCAGAAATTCTGACCCGTGAGGGTATAGAACCAGACAATGACTGCAAGGATCCCTCCTCCCATGATGATCCCGAGCATCCATGATTTGAGCTTGTCAAGAATGAATGTTTTTACCGTGGTTTTATTAAAACCGAATCGTTCCTCGATTACGAACGTATCATACAGTGAAAATGGGATATTAATCAGGTCTGACGCAAACATAAGCAGGCCGAAAAACAATAAGGCGATAAGGATGGGATGCTGGGTTACATTCCTGACCAGGTCATCTGCAAATGCAAAACCACCATAAAATAACATCAGAAGGATCAGGGCCATGCTGAAGGTCCCGGTGAGGATAGCAAACCGGTAATTCACCTTCTTGTAGGCCATGGATTTCTCGTATTTTTCCTTATCGTAAACATCCTCAAGTTCTCCAGGGATAGGAGCTCCATACCTCGTGGCATTCAGGTATTCCAGTATCCTGGAGAAAATATAATTGAAAATAACAATACCAACAATGATGGTAAATATGGTCTCAGGATTCATTAAGAAGTATTTACTTGTTCATAAATGCTAGGCGTGGTGTATGCCATGCCCCATACCATCCATATAACCGTGATGCATCCAGGGAAGGTTCTCATGCCTGTAGAAAGGACTGAGTGCTATCCGGAGGTCTTCCATCTTTTGCTCGTCGAATGGTTTGAATTCTTTTACAGTAGCCAGGTTTTCCTTAAGCACCTTCATATTGTCATAACCAATATTGGCCAGGGTAAAATGATCTAATGTAAGGGCATACTTGACAAGGTCAGAGCCTGCCAGTCCCTCGATAGTCTCCCTTGGACGGATCACCTTCATGGCAACCACACCCATTCCCTTGTTAGCAGCAAAAGGTACAGGGAGTTCCTCAAATTTTTCTTCACCGGTTGCCACCTGGTGATTAAGTGCGATCATCATCACTTCGAAATCATATAATTCTGCCGCCTTTTTCATCCCGGCAGCAGATGCGTGACCGGTAAATCCAATATGTTTGACAATGCCCTGGTCCCGGTAATCATGCAACACTTCCAGCACCTTGCCTTTTTCCCCAAGTTGTTCTGCATCTTCAACGGATGCAATGGAATGAACATACAACAGGTCAATATGGTCTGTTTGCAGCCGCTTCAGGCTTCTTTCAATGGTCACTTTTGCTTCATCTGCATCACGTTCGCCGACTTTGGTAACTAAAAATACCTTATCTCTCCTGTCTTTCAAGACGACGCCAACTCTTTCTTCACTTGATATCTGATCATTTCCATAGTTGGCAGCTGTATCCCAGTAATACATGCCGTTATTAAAGGCATATTCAATGATTTCATGTGCTTCATTATCATTTTCTACAGACATCCAACGGCTGCCGCAGCCGAAGCCCAGGCGTGGGACTTTCACACCGGTATTTCCCAGGATGCTGGTTGGCAACCCCTTGGGATCATATGGAGAAGAACTGCACCCTGCAAGTGGGGCGATGGCAACAGCAGCAGATGCCGCAGCTGTTGTTTGAACGAATTCTCTGCGTGTGATTTTCTTTTTCATGATTTAACGAATTAATTTATTCAATTTTTATACAAGCTCTTGATTATTTATTGAGACCAATCAGTGGGTTCCCGGTCCCAGCGATGCCCGGCCAGTTCCTCGAGTAAACCAGTATCCAAAGGACCTGCGTCACTGGTGGCAATATTCATTTCTGCATGATGAAGTTTCCTCATTCCCGGAATTATTGTACTTACATCCTGCTCACTAAGTATAAACCTGAGGGCCATTTCCGCCATGGTCATGCCGGTTGGCACCAATGTCTTCAGCGCATCTGCATGTTCAACGCTCTGTGAAAGGTTTTCTGGGACAAAATAAGTATTTCTCCAATCACCTTCGGGCCAGCTACTTTCTTTTGTCAATTGACCTGTCAATGTACCTTCATCGAAGGGAACCCTGGCAATAACGCCAATATTTTTCTCTTTGCAGGCAGGGAACAATTCATCTTTAGGATCCTGATCAAAAATGTTATAAATCACCTGCACTGTATCAACCAGACCGCTTTTTACGGCTTCAACTCCATTCCATGGTTCCCAGCGGTTTAAGCTGATCCCGATGGCATGAAAAAGTCCCTGGGACTTAAGGTCGGTCATTTTCTTTGCCCAGCGGTCATCCTGCAGCCAGGTATCTTCCCAGGTATGAAATTGCATCAGATCAAAGGAATCCAGGTCTGCATTTCGAAGGCTTTTCTCAACATATTCCTCAATGTGGTCGGGAGGAAAGCAATCTTCCAGCGTATGCTCCCGTTGGCTGGGCCATTTGAAGTTTTTTGGAGGGATTTTGGTAGCCGTATAGATTTTTCTGTCAGGATTTGACCTGATAAGCTCTCCCAGCAAACCTTCACTTTTTCCTGCACCGTAACCCCAGGCAGTATCAAAAAAATTACAGCCAATATCGACTGCATGTTGCAATGAACGCATTGATTCTTCATCATCCGAACCTGTCCATCCAGCCATGCCCCACATACCATAACCGATTTCGCTCACCTGCCAACCTGTCCTTCCAAGTTTTCGATACTTCATGCTATGTTCCCAAACATTTCGGGATGAAAGATACTAAGAATAAAATGGGTAACAAAAGGGGCTTTCTCAAATCCTAGTTAATCCAATAGGATAACTTAATGACCAGTCCCCTGTTTTTGCTATATAAATTTTCAGGATATGCATTCTCCGTGTATACAATAAACAGATCTGAGACCGGAGCAAATCGCCATTGGAACCGCATATTCACATTTATATTATCAATTTGATTATTGTATTGAAAGAATGTTGTAAGGAATAGTTTATCGGTAAACGTAATATCCAACCTGGGACCAACAAGATAAAAATCTGCACTTGTATATGGTTCGGGAAGCATGATCTTATGGTAGGATGCTACCATGGCCAGGCTTCCATAGGGTTGAACCCGAAAATTAACTTCAGCATTCAGGTTCAGGCGTGTTCCGTTGAAATACCCACCATACCTTGCAGTAAGCATGTAATTAAAAAGTTTCCGGGAATCAGATGCATAAGACAGTTCTACCTCTTTCCACCAGTATTCACTTCCTGCTGCCAGGGTATCACCTCCTGAATTGGTAGGATCAAAGGGCTCTAATAGTTTTATATAGCCATCTTCAAACTCAAGTGAGATCCTGCTCCGATTCATCCATTCCAGCGCGTATCCCAACTCAATTTCACGGTCGGTTAATGAAAGATCCGGTGTGAAAAAGGCTTCTGCCCCGAGTGTGGGACCGTGATTGGCAACGCGATCAGAGGCTGGAAAAAACTTATACCCAATTACAGGCTGTATCTGGTAATATCCTGTTCTTCTGATGTACCCCATCTCTGCAATATAATCTCCCCCTACATATTCCTGGCTCAGCCCGGTTGAAAATTGTTGTGTCTTATATGCAATTGCTGCAGCAGCAGAAAACCGGTCCCCCGTTGCGTCGGGATAAAACGAATGGTGATAAGAGGCTTTCCCTGTCAAACGGTTATCATCACTGGCAAGGTTAAAATCCATTCCTGCCACCCGGTTATATTGAAGCCCGTTATAATTTAATTTCTCCTGAGTTGTGGTGACTTGTTTATTGGTGAGGAAAAACACAATATTCGAGCGTGAAAGTACTCTTCGCTGTAAAGCCACTACACTGTAGTTATTTGCAGGAATGCTATCTTTCATCCCGGTTTGCATATTCATCAAGCCGATCCGCCAATTGTCTCCTACCGTGCCACTAAGCCTTGCTCCTGCCAGGACCGGACTATCCAGTCCAATCCGTCTGGAGAAAAATGGCCTGATATTCTCACTGCCCAGATTAGCAAACAGATCACTATTCTCCAGAAAAAATTGTCTTTTCTCAGGAAAGAAAAGTTCGAATCGGTCCAGGTTGGTCTGCTGCCTGTCTACCTCAACCTGTGAATAATCCGGATTAATGGTAACATCGAGATTCATTGAAGTGGAAAGAATGATCTTAGCATCCAGTCCCGCGCCACCTTTGAATTTCACTGATTCACCGGCTTCATTATCCTGTAAGACTTTGCCCGATAGATAAGGAATTACAGAAAACCTCACACCCGATTTCGGTAGCGGATGATCCCAGTCCAATGTTCCCGTATAGGCAAGATCTGCAGATTGGAACTGGCGGGGAACTGGAGCCCAGCTTGATTTCTCATTGCTTTTGAGATCCATCCGGCTAAAATTGATGCCCCAGTTCTTATCTTCCCCCCTATATCGTATACTTCGGAAAGGGATACTGAATTCTGCGATCCAATAATCTGGATGATTGGTTACTGCTGATCTCCATTTACAGTCCCACTCCAGCGATACAAATCCCCCGTTGGCTTGCATACCCTCCCATTGGGCACCAGCAGCAGAAATGCCAAATGCAAACCCATTGGTACGGTCGTTATAAGTGTCGATGAATGCAATGAAATTGTCATTCCTGCCAAAACTGAAATCACGACGTAAGGATTCTACTGGTCTTTTACCGGGTAAGGTATCGTGACAGATTATGCCCATATAGATGTTGGATTCATCGTAGTACATCTTCACCTCGGTTTGAGCTTGCGCAAAACCGGTATCAATGGGAAGAATCCGGTAAAAACTATCAGCGGTTTCAGCCAAAGACCAGATTTTTTCATCAAGGATCCCATCAATTTTCAGGTCACTTTCCGTCTTATAAATGGGGAGTTTATAGTTTTCACGATTATTTGGAACATTCTGTCCATATACAAGAAGCTGGCCTCCCAGGAATAGAACATGAAAAATCAATAAGGCCAATCTTGTCATTATGCACAAATGAAACCAGGTGATATAACAACAGCTGCATCTGGTGCAGCTGTTGTTTAAACAATTTCACTTAGAGTAAGTGATTTTTTAGGATTGAATTTTTTGATTATTTATTTAATTCCCGGGGCTTTTTACCTTCCCTCCAGTGATCC